>JALVDI010000307.1 GCA_027009115.1 Polyangiaceae bacterium
AACCTCATCGCGCGCTGGGGCTCCACCCACGGGCACGATCTGCGCTACATCACCGACCCCGACGGACACACCTGCCTCGAAGACTCCTCCTGCGACTTCCTCCTGGGGAGCGACTGAGCCTCGACCGCAATACCTCTCCGTGCGCCTCACGCCCGGGGCACCCCCCTGTGCCGCGGGGCACCTTGAACAGTCGTCGAGGTTTCCCCGCCCGCCTCCGTCACCCAGGGGCACCCTCGCGTCCGCGGTCCATCACACTCGGTGCTGGGCGCTCAGGCCTCCCGCAGCCGCGACGCGTAAGCCTGCCGAACACGCGTCCGTTCGGAGACGGAGGCTCGGAGCTCGCAGTGCAGCGCCCGGCCCATCAAATGAGGATGACCGCCCCATCCGGTGGCACGACGATGTAGACGTTGCGAGCGTCGAGGTCGGCAACTCCGTTGCCCACGACGACGATCCGCGCTCGGAAGATTTGGGCGACATCGGCCGGCGGCCGCACGTCGTTGAAGAAGTCGATGCCGAACTCCACGATCGTGCCCGGGATGACGCCGTAGAAGGTCGTCTCGTCGAAGCGATCGTAGCCCGCGCCGGGAACTCCCTCGCGGTAGCCCTCGACGGGCGTGATGGCCTTGATGAACCGCGTCGCATCGAACTCGTCGGGGTTGCCCGGCACGTTCTCGGTGCGCGTCGAGACGTCCTGCGGCGTCCCGCCGACGAGGCTCGCCACCGCGTTGACGACGGCCGTGGAGAGCCCCGACCCGTCCTGGTTGATGTCGAATACGAGCGGGTTCCCTCCCCCGTCCACCGTCCCCGTGTCGCGAGCGATGGCCTCGTAGTCGTCACGCCCGCTCATCTGCGACCATACGCTGATCACGCGAGCACCGATGCCGTTGAGCGCCATGACCGTGTCCGCGTAGCTCGGCGCACCCCCAAACGAGTACGGGTCGTTGCCCGTCGAGTCGTTGTGCCAGTTGGCGTCGCCGAAGAGCAGAATGATCGGCAGCGCGCCGGGGCGGAAGCACGGATAACCGCGGCGCACGCCGTCCTCATCGGGGATCGTGGGACAGCTCTGGCTCGGGATGCTCCCGCTCGGCCAGTTCAATCCCATGCCCGTCGCCGTGGCCCAAAGCGCAGGCCCGTACGATTCAGGCACGTCCGAACCCGAGTGGCATGGCAGCCCCTGCACCGCTTCGAGGATGTCGGGCATACCGTTGGGCGCACCAGTGATCCGACCGATGTCGTTCGTGCTGGGGTTCGACGGACACGTCGTAGGGCTCGCCGCGACGCTCCAGGCGCCGAGATCCTCCTCCGGCGGCGCGATGGGCCGCAGCAGGTAGAAGGGCAAATCGTTCCCAGAGCCGTGGCCACCGTAGGGATAATCGTCCATCCCGCCGGCTCCGAACTGCACGTTCGGGATCTCCGACTGGATGCCTGGGATGATCGTATCGAGAAGCCCCTGGATGAGGTTCGTGCGCTCCTGTCGCATGGAACCCGTCATGTCCACGAGGAAGAAGACATCGGCCACGCTGATGTTCGTGCCGAACTGAAGACGGCGCGCCTCGCGGGCCCCGTTGTAGGGAAGGACGACGAAGAAATCATCCGGGTCGATGGTGCTGGTCGAGTCGGTGGGGTCGGTGCCCGTCCCATCCACTTCGCCGAGGTCGGTGACCCCGTCGCCGTCCGTATCGATCGCCCTCGGATTCGTCCCGAGCTCGCGCTCGCGGGCGTCGCTCAGCCCGTCGTTGTCGCTGTCGGTGTCCGCGAAGTCGGGGGTGCCGTCCCCGTCGCTGTCCGGGGGCACGCACGGATCGTCGCCGGCCTCCTCCGCGTCGGTGTAGCCGTCCCCGTCGGTGTCCTCAGCGTCGGAAGACTCCCAGGCGTCGTCGATGCCGTCGCCGTCGGCGTCGCGGCCCCGACAACCACCGACCGGCCCCCCGTCGACTCCTGTCCCTCCGTCGGATCTCGGCCTCGTCGGACCCGTCGTGGCCGGATCGCACGCAAGCGCGAAGGCGATGAGCATCAGAGCAGAGCGGCGCAGCATGTCTTCCTCCCGGCGAACGTCCTCCCCCAGGATACAGCCTCAGGACACAGCCCACCACGACCGCCCCCCGGCGTGCACCAAACCCCTCGGGATCACGGGACGATCCAGCCAGGGGACGGCCGCGAGGTCCTCGGAGTCCTCGCTGGCCAGCTCAGATCAGGACGATGGCTCCGTCCGGCGGCACGATGATGTACACGTTCCGGGCATCCAGGTCCGCGACGCCGTTGCCTACGACGAGGATCCGTGCCTTGAAGATCTCTGCAGTGGCGGCGGGCGGGCGCACGTCGTTGAAGAAGTCGACGCTGAACTCAACGACGGTTCCCGGGATCACGTTGTAAAACGTCGTCTCATCAAAGCGATCGTAGCCAGCGCCGGGGACCCCCTCGCGATACCCCTCGACGGGCGTGACGGCCTTGATGAACTGGGTCGCGTCAAACTCATCCGGGTTGCCCGGCACGTTCTCAGTCCGCGTCGAAACGTCCTGGGCAACGCCGCCCGTCAACGTGCCGATCGCGTCGATGATCGAGTCCGAGACCGTGCCGCCGGCCGCGTCCACGACAAGGGGGGTCCCGGAACTGTCGACGGTCCCCGTCGCGCGGGCCGCTGCTTCGAGGTCGGCGCGCCCTCCGCCGTTCACGGCCACACCGATGAACCGCGCACCGATGGACGAGAGCGCGGCCATCGCCTGCTCGAAAATGGGCGGCGGCGGTGTAACGCCCGTGTACGGGTTGCTGCCGCTGGGCCCGTTGTGCATCTCGACGTCCGTGACGAGGACCACGATGGGCAGCGCGCCGGGCCGGAAACACGGATAGCCGCTGCGACGGGCTGGCTCGTCGGGCACTGGAACGCAGTTCTGAGCAGGGATCGACCAGCTCCCGCTTCTGTGCGTGTAGGTCGCCCCGAGCCCCGTCGCCGTGTGAAAGAGCGCGACAACGTGCGACTCGGGGCCGTCGGCGCCCCCACCGGCGGACAGACCGTTGAGCGCGGTCTGCACCGCGGAGACATCGTCGGTGATGTTCTGCTCGTGCTCATAGGCTTCGTCGCCCGCGTCGCCGCACTCGTCGAGGCCGAAAACGCCGCCTTCGCATGCGGACATCGGAAGGTCTCGGAATTGCCCCACACCGAGCTGCACATTCGGAATGCGGGAGCGGATCTCC
>JALVDI010000308.1 GCA_027009115.1 Polyangiaceae bacterium
CTTTCGGTCGCACCGCCCGCGATGTCGCCCGGCTCCTGGGCGTCATCGCCGCGCACGACGTGCGGGACGCTACCTGTGCCGCCGAGCCCCTTGCCGACTACGAGGCGGCCGTCGACGAGGGGGGGGCGCTCCGGGTCGGTGTCCCTCGGGAGCTCTTGGAGAGGGCCGACGAAGGTGTGCGCGCGAGGTTCGACGAGGCCCTCGTCGCTCTCGGCGCCGAGGTGGTTGACGTCGCTCTGCCGCATGCGCTGCTCGGCGTCAGCGTGTACTACCTCGTCGCGCCGGCGGAGGCGTCGAGCAACCTCGCCCGCTTCGATGGTGTGCGTTACGGGTACCGCGCCGAGGCCCGCACCCTCGACGAGCTTTACGAGCGGACCCGGGCCGCCTTCGGCGAGGAGGTCAAGCGGCGGATCCTTCTTGGGACCTACGTACTGTCTGCGGGCTACTACGACGCCTACTACCTCAAAGCGTCGCGGGCCCGAGCGCTGATCCGGCGCGATTTCGAGCGGGCGCTCGAGTCCTGCGACGTCGTCGCCACGCCAACGGCACCTTCCACGGCCTTCCCACTGGGTGCGAAGCTCGACGACCCGGTGAGCATGTACCTCTCGGATGTCTACACGGTCCCCGCGAGCCTGGCGGGCTTGCCCGGCATCAGCGTCCCTTGTGGGTTGAGCGAGGGCCTGCCGGTCGGGCTCCAGCTCGTGGGACGCCCCTTCGACGAGGCGAGCCTGCTTCGGGCGGCGGCGATGCTCGAGCGGGCCCTCGGACCGGCGCCCCGGCCGAGGGGAGACGCATGAGCTTCGAAGCGGTCATTGGGCTGGAGGTCCACGCCCAACTCGCGACGAAGACCAAGCTCTTCTGTGGGTGTCCCACCCGCTTCGGTGACGCGCCCAACACGCACGTCTGTCCGGTCTGTTTTGGGCTTCCGGGCGCGTTGCCGATGCCCAACCGCGAGGCCGTGGCCATGGCGATCGCGACGGGGCTCGCTCTGGGGTGCACGATCCGTCGGCGGAGCGTGTTCGCGCGCAAGAGTTACTTCTACCCGGACTTGGCGAAGGGTTACCAGATCACCCAGTTCGAACTACCCATCGACGAGGCGGGGCAGCTGCCGGTGGAGGTCGAGGGGCAGACCAAGGTCGCGGGCATCACCCGGATTCATCTGGAGGAGGACGCCGCCAAGAACCTCCACGGTGTCGGCGACGAGACGCTGGTGGATTTCAACCGGGCGGGCGTCCCGCTCATCGAGATCGTGGGCGAGCCGGACCTGCGGAGCGGTGCCGAGGCCGAAGCCTACCTGCGCGCGCTGCGGGAGGTGCTCGTCTTCCTCGGGGTCAGCGACGGGAACCTCGAGGAGGGGTCGTTTCGGTGCGACGCAAACGTCTCGCTGCGGCCCGTCGGAAGCGCCGCTTTCGGGACGCGGGTCGAGCTCAAGAACATCAACTCCTTCCGTTTCGTGCGCAAGGCGCTGGAATTCGAGATCGCCCGACAGGAGGCGCTCTTGGCGGCTGGCGGTGAGGTCGCCAGCGAGACCCGCACTTGGGTCGAAGGGCAGGGGCGCACCGTCGCGATGCGCGCCAAAGAAGAGTCGCAGGACTATCGCTACTTCCCCGATCCCGATCTTCCGCCTCTCGTCGTGGACGACGCCTGGGTCGAGGAGATTCGACGCACGTTGCCGGAGCTGCCCGAGGCGGTTCGCGCGCGCTGGGTGAGCCGCGGCTTGACCGAAGCCGATGCCAAGGTGCTCAGCGCACACCCGGCGCTGGTGGCGTACTTCGATGCGGCGGTTGGCGGGGGCAGCGCGAAGGCCACGGCGAACTTCATTCAGAGCGAGGTGCTCGGGCACGTCGTGCTGCGGGGCCTTCAAGCGCGCTTTCCGGTGCCGCCGGAGCACCTGCGCGCGCTGCTGGCGCTCGTCGCCGAGGGGACCATCAACCGCAAGATCGCCAAAGAGGTCTTCGCGAAGATGCGCGAGACCTCCGAGCCACCGGATGTGATCGTGGAGCGCGAGGGGCTCGCGCAACTCAGCGACGAGGGAGCCATCGAAGCCGCGGTTCGCCAGGTGCTCACGGAACATCCGTCGCAGGTCGAGCAGTTCCGCAGCGGCAAGACGGCCGTGCTCGGTTACCTCGTGGGGCAGGTGATGAAGGCGACGCGCGGCCAGGCGAACCCGCGCCTCGTCAACGAGATCCTTCGGCGCCTGCTCCGCGCTTCATGAGGACGGACGGCGTCTCGCCTTCGCTGGGGCGGAAGACGCCGCGCTCGGTGTAGATCGCCTTGACGAGCCGCGCTGGGGTGATGTCGAAGGCCGGATGACGGCATGGGATCCCGTCCGCGACGAGGAGGGCCTCGCCGAGGGACGCCACCTCCTGCCGTGAGCGCTCCTCGATGGGGATCGCGGCTCCGCTGGGGGTCGCGAGGTCGACGGTGCTCCAGGGCGCCGCGACGGTGAAGGGGACGGAGTGCGCTTCGGCGAGGAGCGCGACGTTGTAGGTGCCGATCTTGTTGGCGACGTCGCCGTTGGCGGCGATGCGGTCGGAGCCAACCACCACGAACTGGATCTCCCCTCGCTGAAAGAAGTGCGCGGCCATGTTGTCGGTGATGACTTCGACGGGGATGCCGTCCATGTGAAGCTCCCACGAGGTGAGTCGGGCGCCCTGCAGATAGGGTCGGGTTTCGTCGGCGAGCACGCGGACCTTCTTGCCTGCTTCGTGGGCGGCGCGGATGACGCCCAGAGCCGTGCCGTAGCCACCGGTCGCGAGAGCGCCGGCGTTGCAGTGTGTGAGGATCGTGGCTCCGTCGGGTACTTCTCGGGCCCCGAGGGCGCCCATCGCGCGGCACGCCTGCACGTCTTCGAGGTGGATGGTCTCCGCTTCGGCTCGCATGGCTTCGTAGCGCGCGTCGGGGTCAAGGGAGGCGACCTCGGCGGCGCGGCGGGCCATTCGCGCGATCGCCCAGGAGAGGTTGACCGCTGTCGGCCTCGTGGCGCCGAGGTGGCGGCCGGCGACCCCGTTGGCCATCAGAAACGTCGCGGCGTCGCCTCGCTCGCGGCGCGCGAGAAGCACGAGCGCGTAGGCGGCGGCGATCCCGATGGCGGGCGCCCCCCGGACCACCATGGCGCCGATGGCGCCGGCGACCTCGTCGGGAGTCGTGTAGCGGTGGTAGGTGATCTCGCCGGGGAGACGTCGCTGATCCAGCATCACGAGCTCGTCGGTCGCGGGCTCGTACTCGACGGCGAACCACTGGGCGGGTTCCGTGGCCCCGTGGGCGCTGAGGGGGGCGCGGGAGAGGTTGGGCAAGCTCATGGCCCACGGCTAGCCTGGAGCCGGACTCCGCTCAAGGAGCCTGCCCCCTGGGCGTTGCCTTGGGGGGGAGCCAGTTCACGCGGGCGGTGCATCGGCGATCGAGTGGAGGCGGCGGATGTTCGCTCACTCGCGTGCCTGGAGCGAGTGGCCCCCGCAGGTCGCGGGCGGATCCGAGACCGCCGCAGGGAGCCAGGTACTTCGGCGCGTCTTGGAGGGTGACGGGGCGTCACGCACCCCTTCGGCCCTGCCGGCCCGCGCCTGTGGGGCTATGATGACGGCACCCCTGTGGCCCGCACTGAAAACATCGTCGTCGGCCGCTCCCGCGACTGCGACCTGGTGCTCCGAGACCCTACGGTCTCGGGCCGTCACGCGCGCTTGGCGTGGGATGATGACAAGATCCTGCTCGAAGACCTGGGCAGCGCCAACGGCACCTTCGTCGGCGGCCGGCAAGTGACCCGGGCGCTGATTCGGCCGGGCGACAACGTCCGTTTCGGGCGCGCACGCTTGCTGTGGAGCGCCGAGGCCCTCCGACCCTTCCTGCGACGGGGCGGCAAGGACACCGTGCTCGGCGAGCCGATCCCGGGTCGGCGCTTCATCTGCGGAAGTTGCGGCACCCGTGGCGTGATGCCGAGCGACTTCCGCGGCGGGCTGCTGCGCTGCGGTGTGTGCGGGCAGCGCCTCGTCGTGGGCAAGCCCAAGTCGCGCCTCCCGCGCTGGGCCGCCTCGGCCGCAACCCTCGCCGTCCTTGGCGCACTGGGCGTGGTGCTGTGGCGCCAGGGCGCCGCGGACCCCTTGCGCACGGCCGCCGAGCAGCTGGGGCTCCCGGATCCGACCCATGCGCGGGCGGCGAGTCCTCAGGAGGCCTCGATACGAATCCATACGTTGGACAAGGTCTTGCGTGCCCTCGATGCGACCGACCCCGTGACTCGCAACGCCGCCGCGCAGCTGGCCGCGCAGGACGAAGGGCCCTTCAGCGTCGAGCAGGTGGCGCGGATCTGGAGCCACGTGCGCGGCCGGTGGCGCTACGTGAACGATCCACGCGAAGATGAGTACTTCGCTGCCGCCAGCGAGAGCATCGCGAACGGTTATGTGGGGGACTGCGACGACTTCGCGATCGTCTTGGTCGCCATGCTCACGGCGATCGGTGGCGACGCGCGCCTGGTCATGATGGACGGCCCCCAGGGGGGGCACGCCTACGCCGAGGTGTGTGTGCCGGGCGACTCCGAGGAGGTTCGCGATCGCTTGGCGCAGCACTACCGCCGGCACCGCGACGGGAACCTGGGGCGGCAGACGGTTCGCACGGTTCATTACCGGCCCGGCGAGGGTTGCCGGGTCTGGCTGAACCTCGACTGGAACGCGGGGGTGCCGGGGGGCGCCTACGAGCCGGAGCGTTGGGCGGTGGCCATTCATCCCGACGGGCGCACGGAGACCCTCACTCCTGCCGGCGGTCCCGTGGGAGCGCCCCTGGGGCGACCCTCGCCGGTGGCCTCCCCGCCATAGCCGGGTCGTGGCGCGTTGAGATCCGTCACGGCCATGACGCCGCTCGGCCGTCGCAACCGACGGCTGAGGCGAGCCTGCGGGCCGCTCGTCGCGGGGAGGGGCGCTCGGCGATTGCGAGCCCGCCTTCGGTGCGGCAAGAGTCCTCCCGTATGGTTGCCACGGTCCTCCGACATCTCGCGCCGCGTCCACGACGAACCGGTGAGCCCCCGACGCTCTCCGGTGCTCTCCCGGTCATCGGCCACATGGCCGAGTGGGCCAGGAACCCGTTTGCCCTGCTGATGCGCGCGCGCCGGGAGGGCGGACCGATCGTCCGCTTCCGCTTGCTCAACCAGGACATGGTGCTCCTGACCGGGCCCGAGGCGAACGAGGCTTTCTTCCGCGCGCCGGACGATCAGCTCTGTCGTCGCGAAGCCTACAAGCTGATGACGCCCATCTTCGGCGAAGGGGTGGTCTTCGACGCGCCCGGCGATCGCCTCGAACAGCAGCTCAAGATGGTGATGCAGTTCCTGCGGGATCAGCGGATGCGTCTCTACCCTCCGATCATCGAGGACGAGACGCGCGCCCAGCTCCGCGGGTGGGGAGACGCGGGGGAGGTCGACTTCCTCGAGGTGATGAAGGAGATCACCCTCTTTGCGTCGAGTCGATGTCTCATCGGGCCTGAGTTCCGGGAGGGGATGGACGTCGAGTTCCGACGCCTGTACGAAGCCCTCGAAAAAGGCGTCAACCCGCTCGCCTACTTCCAGCCCCACCTCCCGCTTCCGTCCTTCCGGCGGCGAGACGCGGCGCGAGTGCGGCTCGTCGAGCGTGTCGAGGGCATCCTCGCGCGGCGCCAGCGCACCGGCGACCGGCCCGACGACGGGCTCCAGGCGTTGTTGGAGGCGAGCTATCGCGATGGGCAGCGGCTGAGCCCCCACGAGATCACGGGCATCCTCATCGCCATCATGATGGCGGGGCATCACACGAGCGCCGGCACCGGCACCTGGACCATCGTCGAGCTCGCCCGCAACCCCCACGTGATGCTGCGTGTTCGGGCCGAGTTGGAGGCCGTGTGGCCTCGGGGTGAGGTTCTGACCTACCAGATGCTCCGCGACATGCGCCTGCTGCACGACGTCCTCAGGGAGGTGCTGCGGCTTCATCCACCGCTCATCTTCCTGCTGCGCAAGGTGCTCCGGGAGTTCCGCTTCGGGGGCTATCGCGTGGACGCCGGTGCGATGGTCTGCGCCTCCCCCGCGGTGTCCCATCGTATCGCCGAGGTCTTCCCCGACCCGGAGCGCTTCGATCCGGATCGCTACGCGCGGGGCGAAGACGCGCACCCCTTCGCCTGGATCGCGTTCGGTGGCGGCAAGCACAAGTGCACGGGGAACGCCTTCGGCCTCTTGCAGCTCAAGGCGGTGGTCGCGGTGCTTCTGCGAGAGTACGACTTCGAGCTCGCCGATGCGCCCCAGAGCTACCGCGACAACTACCACGCGGCGACGGTGATGCCGGTGGCGCCGGTGCGGCTGCGCTATCGTCGGGCGGTGGATCGGTACGCCGCCGCGACCCCCACCGTCCACCGCCGTCGGCCCGTCCTCGACCCCGCCAAGCCCGTCACCATCCGCATCGACCACGGCCTGTGTCAGGGACACGCCGTGTGCGTCAGCGAGGCTCCCGACGTGTTCCGCATCGGCGAGGACGGCGAGGCAGAGATCATCGAGGCGAGCCCCGGTTCCGATCGTTACGAGGCGCTCGCCCGCGCCTACGAGCACTGCCCAAACCGGGCGATTTCCCTCGAACAGACGAGCTGAGGAGAGACGCATGCCGACCGTGACGCCGCAGAGCGACGAAGCCACGCCCAAGTATCCCCGCGCGGAGCTGGAGGCGATGGTCGAGAAGTGGCTCGAAGCCAACCGCCGGGCCGAGGCGGAGGGCGATTGGGTCAAGCACCTCGGGCCTTGCTACACGGACGACGCCGAATATCGGTGGACCGTCGGCCCCGGCGAGGAGTTCGTGGCGCGCAGCCGCAAGGAGATCGAGGACTGGGCCATCGGCGTGCAGATGGCGGGCTTCGAAGGCTGGGAGTACCCCTACGAGAGGATCCTGATCGACGAGTTCAAGGGCGAGGTCGTCGGATTCTGGCGGCAGGTCTCGCCGTTTCGCCGCAAGGACGGGACCCGCATCGAGGTGCCTGGGATCGGGGGGTCGTGGTTTCGCTACGGGGGCGACGGCAAATGGTCGTGGCAGCGGGACTTCTTCGATCTCATGAGCGTCTTCGCGGCCCTCTCCGAGATCAACGCCCAAGGTGATCTCCATCCCGAGATCGCGGCAAAGATTGCCAAGATGGCCCGGGGCGTTCCCCTCGAAGGGCACGAGCGGGTGCGACCGCCCCTTGGGCTGCGCGACCGTCTCAAGCAGGGAGCCGCCCTCGCGAAGGTGGCGATCTTCGGTCGCTGAGGCTGCGCTCTTTGCGGTGGCGTGGCGCGCGTCGGCCCCGTACAACGACACCTGTGGCGCGCGACCTTCTCGGTGAGCTGTACGACTACGTCGAAGAGGACCTCGACGGTCTCACGCTGACCCCGGACGGGCTGCGTGCCGTCGTCGATGGACGCTTCGGCGAGGTCACGGTCTGTGTCGAGTTCGACGTGGACGAGGAGATGCTGCGTGTGAGCGCGGCGGTGCCGCCGCCGGCGGGGAGTGGGCGCTCGTTTCTCATCTGGTGTCTGGCAATGAACGCCAAGTACTGGGACGTGAAGACGGGCCTCGACGACGACGGGCAGCTGCTCGTGCATGCGGACATCGACGCGCCCGTCGACGCTGACGTGGAGTTCATCGCCGCGGCGGTCGTCGAGCGGGCCGACGCCATCGTCGAGCTTCTCGACGACGACTTCGTGGACTGGCTTCTCGAGCACGGTCTGGGCACGCCCGGGCAGCGGGAGCGCTGGCGTGGACGGGGCGACGACCTCGAACCCTGATCTCGTCGTTCGTCGCTCAGAGCCGGACGAGCGTGGCGCCCCAGTTCAGGCCCGAGCCGAGGGCAAAGAAGCACACGAGCTGCCCCTCCCTTACCTTCCCTTCGCGCCGCAACTCGTCCAGCAGAATGCCAATGGTCGCCGCGGACGTGTTGCCGTAGCGGGCGATGTTGGAAGGGACCTTTTCGGCGGGGACCTTGAGCGCCTGCCGGACGGCGTTGTTGATGCGGTCGTTCGCCTGGTGCGCGATGAACCAATCGACGTCGTCCAGGGAGACACCGACTTTCTCGCAGATCGAACGGACGCAGCGACTGAGCTCCGTGACGGCCACCTTGAAGAGATCGCGGCCCTGCATCCGCGGGATGTGCTCTTCACGCTCGAACATCTCCGGCGTGAAGTAGGGGCGGCTGCGGAACCCCCCGGAAGGGATGTAGATGCGATCGAAGAGGCGTCCGTCCGTGTGCAGCTCCGCGCCGAGGAACCCACGCGGGGGATCGACGTGGCGCAACACCATCGCCGCCGCCCCGTCACCGAAGAGCACCGCCAAGCCACGGTGTCGGGTGCCCCTCTCGTAGGCCTCGTCACTCACGGGGCCGTCGGCGTCGCCGGTAAGCACGTCCCAGTCGTCCCAAGGCATGAAGCCTGCGTGGGCGTCCGCCCCGATCAGGAGGATCGTCCTGGCTGCGCCGGTCTCGATGAGCCCGTTGGCTACCTGCAGGCCGAAGGGCATCGCCGCGCACTGCTGGCGGATGTCGAGCGCTGGGATACGGGGGATGCCGAGCTTGGCTCCAAGGAGGCCGCCGCTGCCCGGGAAAATGAACTCCGGGGTCATCGTCGCGAAGACGATGAAGTCGACCTCCTCCGCTTCGAGGCCGGCGTTCTTTAGCGCTCGCTGCGACGCGATGAGCGCGAGGTCCGAGACGCCTTCGCCCTCCGCGACGAAGTGGCGTTGTGCGATCCCCGTGCGGGGACGGATCCACTCGTCGGAGGTGTCCATGACGCGGCTCAGGGCGTCGTTGGGGACAGGCTTCCCTGGGACGTGGTGGCCGGTGCCGATGATGGTGATGCCCATGAGGAGCGCGGGTAGCAGACTTGTCGAGGGCAGTCATTGACGCGGCGCGGCGGAGCCCCGATGCTCCGGCGGATGAAGCGTCTCCGAGTGGCCTTGGTGAGCACGGGCGGCACGATCGAGAAGACGTACGACGAGCTCAACGGGATGTTGGTCAACGAGATCTCGAACCTGGACGTGATGCTCTCGCGGCTGGAGATCGAGGGCGTGGCACTTACCCGCATTCCGCTCATGAACAAAGACAGCAGCACGATGGACGAGGAGGACCACGCGCTAATCGCGGACACGGCGCGGGTTATGAGCCGTCAGCACGACGGCGTCGTCATCGTGCACGGTACCGACACCCTCTCGGTGACCGGTGAGCGCATCGTGCAGGCGGTCTCCTCGCCGCGGGTCCCCATCGTCTTGACGGGGGCGATGCGTCCTTACCAGCTACGGAACACGGACGCGATGCAGAACCTGACCGAGGCGCTGATGGCGGTCCAGCTCGCGGAGCCGGGGGTGTACGTGGCGATGCACAACCGGCTGCTCCGTTTTCCCGGCGTGGTCAAGGACCGGCGCCGGGGTACCTTCGTGTACCAGCGCGAGCTCGACGAGATGCGCTCGTCGCCAGGGGGGCTGGCAGCGCCGGCCGCCGATGAGGGGTAGCGGCGCCGGCGCTCCAGGCGGCGAAGGCTGCGGATCGATCCACCACGGTCGATGCTGCGGACTGCTAAGCTGTGGTCCTCCATGCCCGAACTGCCGGAACCTGCCGAAACGAGCTTTCTCCGCTATGTCCAAGAGCGCGACCGGGGTGTCGTCGGCGGCACCGAGGAGGGCAGCCGCTACGCCTTCGGCGGAGACCTGCAGATGCTCCGCGCGTTCAAGCGAGCGGCGCCCCTCGAACTTGCCGTGGGCTCGCTCGTTCGTGCGAGCAAGACCCTGTTGCGCAACCAGTACCTGGGGACGACGGTTCGTGTGGGGCCGAACCAGCTCCCGCGGATTCACGGGATCGTCAAGGAGTGTGCGCTCCGTCTCGGCGTCCCGGTGCCGACGGTCTACGTCGCCAACAGCCCGTACATGAACGCGTACACCTATGGGACCGACGAGGATAGCTTCATCGTCGTGCACTCCAAGCTCATCGACGATTTCACGGACGACGAGCTCAAGTTCGTCATCGGGCACGAGGTGGGGCATATCCAGAACAAGCACGTCGTCTACATGACCGCGCTTCGGCTGCTGACGATCCAGCGCAACATGCTGATGTCGCTGCTGTCGCCGCTCATCAAGGCCGGGCTGCTTGCCTGGGCGCGCCGCGCCGAGATCACCTGCGATCGCGCTGGTGCGCTCTGCGCCGGGGACGTGGCCATTGCGCAGCAGGCGTTCTTGAAGATGGCCTGCGGCTCGACGAAGCTCTACGGGGAGCTCGACGTGGGGAGCTACCTCGAGCAGTTCGAGGAGGGCCAGCGTGGTGTGGGGCGCGTGACCGAGATCGCGGCGTCACACCCGTATCTTCCCAAACGCATGAAGGCCCTGGCGCTCTTCGCCGAGAGCGATGTCTACCGCGGTGCGCTCGGTCTGCCAGGGGGACGGCCTCTTCGCGAGATCGACGAGGAAGTCGCACGCTTCATCAAGGTCGCGCCGCTGGCTTCGTGGGGGTCCGGTCGGTCGTAGGAAATGCTCGGAAGAGGCGCTACAGCACATCTCAACAACGGCAGAGGGCGTGCGCAGGCCGCGGAGCGACGAGGAGGGGTTTTGAGATAGCTCGTGTCGGGATCCGAGAGGTCGAAGGGAGGATGGCGAAGGATCGGCGGCTGGGGGCAGGTCGCTCCGAGGCGGCGATGGGGAGCATCGCCCCGGGCGACCAATGCCGCCATGAGGCGTCCAAGCGAGCCAGGACCCTTCTACCGCGATGGATCACGCACTAGCCTCTGCCCGACAGTTCAAGGGCCGCAGCGCGGCGAAGGAGCAAACGTGGGAGAATTCGGAGAGCTGAAGTCCAGGGCGTTGCGCGAGTTGAGCGAGGTCGCGGCGCTCGCCAAGGAAGCGGGGGCCTTGACGCTCGCGAAGAAGCTGACGGAAGATCGCATCCCGCGCCTGCAAGAGGAGCGCTTCCACCTGGTCGTTCTCGGGGAGTTCAACCATGGCAAGACGACCTTCGTCAACGCGTTGCTCGGCGAGAGCGTGTTGCCCATGGGTGTGACGCCGACTACGGCGGTCATCCATCACATTCGTTACGGTGAGCGGCAGGAGGCGCGGGCGTGTTCTGAGGACGGACGTGAGACGCCCGTACCGATGGAGCGCCTCACCGACTACGAGGTTGACGGGCAGGCGCTGCAGGAGAAGGTCCAGCGCATTGACGTAACCTACCCCGCGCCCTTCCTCCGGGATGGGGTCGTCCTCGTCGACACCCCGGGCGTGAACGACTTGAACGAGGCGCGGGCGGAGATCACCTACGGTTATATTCCGCGCGCGGACGCCATCCTCTTCCTCCTGGACGCCGGACAGATCCTCAAGGAGAGTGAGCGGCAGTTCGTCGCGAGCCGGCTGCTATCCCAATCGCGCGACAAGGTCGTCTTCGTCGTC
>JALVDI010000309.1 GCA_027009115.1 Polyangiaceae bacterium
CTCGACGAGTCGCCCAGGCGCTTGCGCTGGAGGCCCACGGCGATCCCGAATGCTACTCGCTACTTTTCAACGGAGCGCGAACACGCCGCACCCCAGGCGACCACGTCCACATCCTGCTGTCGCCAAATCTTCGCGAGAAGCGCAGGCGCTTCTTCTGGTTGCATCTCAAACATCTCACGCGACCGGTCGCCCGCTTGATCAGCGCTGGGTGGCCTGGCTCACCACCTGAGCTTCCGTCATACGGATCTCATCCGTCAGGCGACTCTCAGTCCACACACCATAGATCGTATGCGACACAAACAAAGCGCCAGGGTCGCACCCGATCGACGGACGTGACCGACTTTCCTCGGTACCTCCGAGAGCGCGATCGAGGACCGGACCCGCCATCACCGGCGAACAGGAGGTCGTGGCTGTTCGTCGGCCGCGTCAAGGATCCCGTCTCCCAGAAGGTCAGGTGACCGCGGCGAGGGCCGCGTCGAGTGTCTGACGGTCCTCGTAGGTCACGCGTTCACATGCGATCGCGGCGGCCGTTTCGTGCAATTCCAGGCCGCGGAAGATCAGCAGGTAGGCGGCCCCGCTTCGAACGCGGGGGTCGTCGTCGCCCAGCGGCGCCATCACCGCGCCGGCGCGCTCGCGGAGAGGGGCGTGCACCTTCTTTCCCGTTCCACGCCCGTAGGTCTTCTTCGTTGCCGGCGCCGAGAGATCGAAGCCCGTTACGAGGTAGGGCGCTGGATTGAGGGCGACGAGCCTGGCGGCCAGTGCGAGGAGGCGGTGGCCCTCGGGGACCTCGTCGCGCAGGGCGAGATCCAGCACCGCCTCCACCGTCGGTGGAGCGGCGCTCAGCCACTTGCCGTTCTTGAACAGGCGCCTGGACAGCCCGCAGAACACCCGATTGCGCGGGCTCGTGGAGGGGCCGTCGGCATCGCTCAAAGGGCTCGCGAGCGCGTCGAGCGCCCCCGGCACCCAGCTCGCGTCGCCTTTGTCCGTCTTCAGCTTGGACCAGTCGGGGCGTTCTTCGTCATGTCAGTCGGTGTCGGGGTCGACGCCCTCGTCGCGCATCGCTTGCTGCTCGCCGGTAGCGCGCGGAGGCGGATGGACCGTCGCGGCCAACGGTAACCTGAAGCTCATGCAGCCGGTTAAGATCGACATAGGCGCCCTTGCCCCACTCTCGTCGAAGGTGCGTGTCGTCGGTCCCGTCGGCCCAACGCCCTTTTCGATCGGTCCGAGGTCGCTGGACAGAAACCGCTGAGCCCGCCGTGAATCGACGACCATCGGGTAGCCGTCTGCGGAAAGGAAGAGCTTCACGTGGAAGATGGCCCTTCGTTGCGTCCTCTCGCAGGTACGCGCTGAGCTCCTCGTCGAGGGCCGCATCGGTGGCGTTGAGTATTCTCCGTGCGAGCTCGTCAGCAGTATGTCATCGGGAACCGTCGTCCGGCCTGAAGACCAGCGGCTGCGGAAGCTACCTGGAGATCCAACCCCAGCCGGGTCGGAATCAGGGCGGCGCGATCGGCTCGAGGAGCTCGGGGGTGGCGACCCAGGCCGCGAAGTAGGGGAGCGCGCGCCCTTCGCGGACCATGGCGATCAGGAAGGGCCCGTCGCAGAGGAACATGCGAGGCCCGGGCCCACCACGGGGGACCAAGACAATGCCCGCCGAGCGCAGGATGGCGCCCTTCTCGTCGAGCTTCATGCGCACCCTCATCAAGGCCTTGGCGATGACGCGATTGTGGCCGACGAGGGGACCCTCGAGCTCGTCGAACACGCGCGTGCGGTCAATCCTCACCATCGGGATCTTCACCACGTCGTCGTGGCGGAGCTCCTGTCGGCTGAAGAGCGGCTTGGCACCGACCTGGCCGAGCGCCTTGCGAACCGTGTCGAGCAGGGTCGCTTCGGGGATCATGCGCGCGATGATGAGGCGATCGTCGGCGCCGTCGGTGAGGATCTCGAGGACGAAATCGTCGGGGGCGCCGTCGTGGCAAACCCGCACCTGCCGCCGCCGGGCGGTACGCTCCTCGTCGTCTTCCCAGATCCCGAAGCAACGGACGGGCGTGCCCTCGAAGTGCAGGCCACTGGTGCGGTCCGCGTCGAAGGGGGTGGCGAACGTCAAGTCCTTGGAGAGGTAAGCGTAGGCGAGCAGGTCTTCGCGGCGAAGGGACTCGGGGAGCAGGAAGTCGTCGCGCTGGCCGAATCGGGATACGAGCTCCCGAGTCAGCTCGCGGAGGAAGTCAGGACCCTCGCCGGCGGTCGCCACCAGCGACGCCGGATCGACGTCGGCGGCCGAGGCATCCGAGCGCTCGAGCTCGCTCAGCAGCGGAGGGGAATGGGCGAGGCGCACGGGCCCCCCGAGGGCCTGGACGAGCGCGTCGTAGGCGGCTTTGAAGCTTGCGCAGTAGACCGCGTCGGCCCCCGCCACGATGGGAACGTCGAGGCATGGGTAGACCGTGCTCACACCGGGCGTCGAGATGCTCATGCAAGTCGACAGTCTACATCCGGTGAGACACGGGTGCACGGTCGTTGCGACAAGCTCGATCTTTGGCTGATGAGCACTGCGAGTGGGTGCCCGACAAGCTTGATTGGATAGCTCCAAGACGAGTGGAACAGAGTGACGGTCCTTGGGGCGCTCCGGATGCGATGCCCCGACGAGCTGCTCGCGCGTGGGCCACGGCGAGTCGATGGCATCGAGGACGAAAGCCTCGAGGCCACGGTCCAGCCCGGGCGGCAACGGGCGGAGGAGCCTGATGAGGGTTTCGATGGTGGAGGCGCGTGCGCAGGGTGCGCCGTTGCGGTCGCGGATGCAGCGCGCCGTCAAGAGATCGCTCGGGCCGTCGTGCGCTTCGCGGAAGGCATCGACAAGCCGAGCAGCGGATCGTCAGGGTGACGGGCTCGTCAGACCGAATGTTGCCTTGCTTGCGCGAACAGGAGGCGAACAGCGGGGGCGTCCCGGTCGCGTGGGTCAGGGCAGCCAATCCGCAACGTCGCCGATGGCGCAGATTGCGGTGAGGAGCGCCTCGTCGCCTCCGACGCGACGCAAGAGGGGGATCAAATCGATGATGCCCCCCCCAGCCAGTGAGGCGTTCGGAGAGCGTGCTGCCGGCGGGGCCGGCGAGGAGCTCGACGAGGAGCTCGGTCGCGTCGCGGAGCGTCATGAAAGGGGCGAGGCCGATGAGGACACGCTCGGTG
>JALVDI010000310.1 GCA_027009115.1 Polyangiaceae bacterium
GCGGTGCGCGGTGACCTTGCTCGAGCAGGGCCACCATCCGTCGAACCTGGTGCACTGCGAGGGGGCCGAACCCGCCTGCGCCGAGCAGGTCCTGCGCAGCGGGCAGCATCCGTCGAGCCTGGTGCACTGTCAGTAGCGTCCGCGCTCGAGCGCGGGATGCGTCGCCGCGCTCGCGCTCTTTGCGCTTGCCTCCGGGAGCGCGGAGCTGTGCAGCGGCTGTCGGCAGGCGTTGGGGGTCGACAGCACACCTCGAAAAGGAACCGACTGGGCGGGGCCGGTGGTGCATCTGCGAGCCGAGGGATTGCCGAGCATTGGTGAGGGGAGGGCGGCAGAGGCGTGTGGAGGCACGGAGCGGCGACGAGGTTGAGATGGGGGCTAGAACGGGCGGGTGGCGCGCTGCCGCAGCCAGTGGTCCGCGAGCACGAGCGCAACCATCGCTTCCGCCATCGGCACGAAACGAGGCAGCAGGCACGGATCGTGGCGGCCTCGAGTGCGGATCTCGGATGGCCTCAGGTCGCGGGTGAGCGTCGGCTGAGGCCGCGGCAGGCTCGACGTCGGCTTCACCGCGGCCCGGAGCACGAGGGGCATGCCGCTCGAGATGCCGCCGAGCATCCCGCCGTGGCGGTTCGTCGCCGTCCGCACGACCCCGTCCTGGGCCACGAAGACGTCGTTGTTCTCGCTGCCTCGCATGGTGGCGACGGCGAAGCCCGCGCCATACTCCACCCCCAGCACTGCCGGCAGGCTGAAGAGCGCCTTGCCCAGGTCCGCCTTGAGCTTGTCGAAGACCGGCTCGCCCAGCCCTGCCGGAACGTCGTAGGCGACGATCTCGGCGACGCCGCCGATGGAGTCTTGGGCGCGGCGGACCGCCTCGATTCGCGCGACCATCCGGGCGGCGGCTTCGTGGTCGGGGCAGCGGACGATGTTGGGCGAGCCGTCCGGAAGGCGCTCGACCATGTCGCTGGTCACCCGCTCGGGGAGCTGGGTGGCGACGACGTCGCCGACCTGAACGACGTAGCCGACGACGGAGCCGCCGAAGGCGCGCGCGAGGATCTTCTTGGCGACCACACCGGCCGCGACACGCGCCACCGTTTCTCGTGCCGACGCGCGCCCCCCGCCGCGGTAGTCGCGGCGTCCGTACTTGGCGTCGAAGGTGAAGTCGGCGTGGCCTGGGCGGTAGAGGTCCTTGATGTCCGCGTAGTCGCGGCTCTTGGCGTCCTGGTTGCGGACGAGGATGGCGATCGGTGTGCCGGTCGTGTGTCCTTCGAAGACGCCGCTGAGGATCTCGGCGCGGTCGGGCTCCTTGCGCTGGGTGACGATCTTGGATTGCCCGGGACGCCTTCGGTCGAGGTCCGCCTGCAGGTCCGCCTCGTTCAGGGGGATGCCCGGTGGGCATCCGTCGACGATCACCACGTTCGCTGGCCCGTGGCTTTCGCCGGCGGTGGTGACGCGAAGCACCTGGCCGAAGCTGTTGCCGGCCACGTTCAGCCTTTGGAGAGCAAGACGCGCTTGCCGACGAAGAACGGGCCCATCTGCACGATGTACTCGCTCGTCTGCTTCGTCTTGCGCATGCTCTGCACGACGTGCGAGAGCGGGTGCAAGGTCTCGCCGATGAGGCCGATCACGAACTCGTTGTCGTGGGCGTCGATGCCGTGGCAGGCGAGGCGAACGTCGTGGGCGAGGTCCTTGGCTCCGTAGGCCCGCCCGATGAGGGCGTGCTCCATGAGGATCGCGCCCTTGGCCTCGTCGCTGAGCTTCTCGAAGGCGCCGCTTCGACGCAACGGGTACCAGATGGCCCAGTCCCAACCCTCGCGGGTCACGTTCGCGATCGGGCGCTCGAGGATCCAGTGCTCGAGGTTCTGCTCGTGACCGCTGCCGTAGCTGCGACCCATCATCGTGTAGTCGGGGCGTAGCACGAGCTCCCCGAGGCGCTCCCGACGAAAGAGCGGCCGGATCGCGTCGACGAAGTAGCTCGGGTCCTCCGACCAACTCAGCAGCGCAAGCCCGCGTGGGTCGTTGACATCGACGTAGACGACCCCGTGAAGGTTCGTGTCCGCCTCGAAGGCCTGGCGAAAGGCGTCGACGTAGCTGTCCGGGTCTTGTCCTGGGGGACTCGTGAAGACGAGGAGCTGCATGAAGAGCCGCCGGTCCATGGCCTGCTCCACGTCGCCGCGGCGGGCGCCGTGTTCTCGCACGTCGATTTCTGGGAGCTGCGGTCGGCCTCGTCCTTGTTCGCTCATGGAGCCGTTGTAGACGGGCCGGCCGGACCAATCAACGCGCTGTCGGCCGCGAGGCGCGCGGAGAAGTCTTGGGGCGGACTGTCAGCGTCGCCGCTCGGCGAGGACTGCGACGAGGACCGCCCTCAGGCCGCGCTCGTCGAGGCCTTGCAGCAGCGAGGCGTGTTCGGCCAAACGGTTCATGCCGAGCAGGAGCAGACCCTGGCGGCGTAGGGGAAACTCCAGGCGCCCGCGGTGCACCGCCCGCAGCAGTTCTTCGAGGTCCTCGCTGGGCACCTGGGTGAGTCCTCGGAGCATCACGGTCGCGCCGGCGAGGGCGCGCCGAGGCCGGCCGCGCACTCGGCGCAGGTCCGGTCGCGCCAGGGATCGACGATCTCCACGAGCGCGGTGAGCTCGACGCGCTCGCTCGACGGTGCGTCCTGGGCGCTCTGTGCCCACGGATCGACGACCTCTCGAAGCAGCTGGATGGCCGCCGCGCAAGTCGTGCGCACGTCATCGATCGGCCACGGGTCGATCACCTCGCGCGCCAGGAGCAGGCCATCGCTTGGCGCGATCGGCCTTTCGGTGTTCCTTCCCCAGGGGTCGACGATGCGCGGGTGGAGCGCCCGCTGAGCGCGAATCAGCGCTGCCACCGGGCGCGCGATCCACCCTTCGACGGTCGCGTGCCGGTCCCGGCGCAAGACTCGGACCTCGACGTCGCCGTCCCTCCGAAGCAGAACCTTCGCCACCCGTCCGTCGCGCCGGATCGCGATGCTGAGCACCTCGGTCGCCCGTTCGGCTGCGGGATCGAGCAGTGACCGAACCTGAATCCCCGCGTCCCGGAGCGCGGTGCGGATGTCCTCGGCGCGCACCTGCGGGGCCTGGGACTCCACCACGACGAGCACCGGGGCTTGGGCCCACGCCAGCGGAGCGGTCGTCAGCAGCAGGAGAGCGGCCAGGGTTCGCACGGCTTTTCTAGGGTGTGCAGTCAGGGGGCGGTCGTCAACATGCGCCGGGCGCTGCGTTCGCCTTGTGAACGGGGCGCCGACGCTGCTAAGTACCGCGTCCATGCAGAGGGATGCGATGACCGTGACACGACCGCTGACGCTGTGGATGCTCATGATCGGGTTGCTGGGGTGCCCCGTCGCCCCGGGCGGCGCCGGTGGAGTCGGTGGCGGCAGCCAGACCGCCGGTGGGGAGCCCGCTCGGATGAGCAGCCGCTGCGCCAATGCGCGCTTCGAGGCCAACGCGGCCGGCAAGCGCGTGACGGCCTTCCTCGGCGCGGCCGCGCAGTTCAGCAACGCGGCCTTCGAGCTCCAGGCCTCCCTCGTCGACGTCTGCAAACGCATTGGTGGCGAGTTGGGGATGTCGTCGGCGGAGCTCTCGGGCGACGTGCGAAGCGTGTGCAACGCGGTCCGCGACAAGCTCCGCGCGGAGCTGGCGGCCGTCGGCTCCGGCGTCCAGCTCCAGGTCGTCACGACGCCGCCGCGTTGTGAGGTGAGCGTCGACGCCTACGCGCAGTGCGCGGCCTCTTGCGACGTGAACGTCCAGCCTGGGGAGCTCGAGGTGCAGTGCGAAGGCGGCGAGATCGTCGGTCACTGCAGCGGCGAATGCCAGGGCTCCTGTGCGGTCGAGGTGCAGGGTGAGTGCGGCGGGCGTTGCGATGGACGCTGTTCCGCAGGATGCACGGGCGAGTGCCACGGCACCTGCGAGGGGACCTGCTCGGCCACCGACGCCTCGGGGGAGTGTCGCGGCCGCTGCGACGGCATCTGCCACGGGACCTGCACCGCGGGCTGCCAGGGGAGCTGCGAGGGAACCTGCTGGGTCGAGGGCCAGGCGAGCTGTCAGGGCGAGTGTCGAGGAGGCTGCTCCGTGGCCTACGAGCGGCCTCGCTGCGAGACCGACTACACCCCGCCGCAGATCGATGCCGACTGCCACGCGGCTTGTGACGCGCGCCTACAGGCCTCTGCCGAGTGCCAACCGGGCCAGGTCGAGGTGCGCGTCTCGGGTGATGTGGCGGGGGTCGAGGAGCGAGTCGAGCGGCTGCGGGCCGCGTTCGCTCACTTCGGCGAGCTGCGAGTGATCCGCGAGAAGGCGCGACGCGTCCGCGACGCCGGCGCGGGGCTCGTGGCCGCGGCGCGGCGACTGCGGGGCACCGCTCACGCGGGGATCGAGGCCGTGGCCTGTGTCGCGGAGGCTGCGGCGGTTCTTCCGGAGGCGGTCGCCTCCGTGAGCGTCTCCGTTGAGGTTAGCGTCAGCGTCAGCGCCACCGCCAGCGCCAGCGCGGGCTGAAGTCCAGCTGGGGCGGCATGCCTTCCGGCCCTCCCTCCGCTACCGCCTGTACGCGCGTTTCTATGCGGCCGGTGCGCTCTTTCACCTCGCGCTCCCCGACGCGCACCAGCCGGGATGGTTGCTGCCGGATCTGCTGCTCGGTTTCGGTGCGACCATCCTCTTGGGGTGCGCGCCGAATCGGGGCGCGCTTTTTGTTCTGGCTTGGGCCTGTTGCGCATTCGGTGCGCTTGCGCCTCTCCTTTGGCTCGGGGACGCACTCACCCAGTCGGTCCTGTTGACCCTGCACGCTCTGGCGATGCTGGCGCTGCTCCCGCGGGGTGAGCGCCACGCCATGGCGGCGCTACGGATCCTCACGCTGGCGGTGTATGCGGTCGCTGCGTTCCACAAGCTCAACGCGGACTTCCTGAACCCGGCGGTGAGCTGCGCGAGCGGCGGCGCTGTGCTGCTTGCTGAGAACTGGAGCCTTCCCCCCGCTCCCGAGGAGCTGGCCGCGTTCTGGCCACGGCTCTTTCTCGTCGTCGAGGCCGGGCTCGTGGGGCTCTTCGCGTGGCGCCCGGCGCTGGGCATCGCCTTCGCGGTGGCCATGCACATCCCCCTGACCATCGTCTTCGCGCCGGCGTTCGCCTGGGTGATGGTCCCCGGGTGGGTTGCGCTGCTGCGCGAGGAGGAGCTGCGCGCCCTCGTGCGGACGGTTCGTGCTCGATGGCGGCGCGTCCTCGCCCTCGGGCTAGCGCCGGCGGGACTCAGCGCCGCGCTCTACTTTCGCGCACACTGGGTGCCCTATCCCTTCTGGCAGCTCGCGGAGGTCGGTCTGTGGCTGCTTGGCGCGCTCGCGGCCGTGGGGTTGGTCGAGCACGGCGAGTTGGTCCACAGCCGCGGCGCTTGGTCGGAGCGAGCCACACGCTGGGCGCTGGGTCCGGCGGCGTTGATGCTGGCGTTGGCGGCTACCCCCTATCTCGGTCTTCAGTTCCACCACGCGGGGGCCATGCTCAGCAACCTTCGTATCGACCGAGGCTGTTGGAACCACCTCCTGGTGCCCGAGAGCGTCCGGCTTCGCGAGCCCTACGTGCGGATGGATGCCGTGCGGGTCGGTGGCCAGGTGCGGGGCCCTGACGCGCTCGCGCGGCACGCCCGCGAACGTTTGTGGCATCCGGCCAGCGCGCGCGCGGCCATCCAGCGCTGGTGTGCGGCGGGCGCCGCTCCGCTCACCTTGGACCTGAGCTATCGCGGCGTTCGCCGGCACTTCGTCGACGCTTGCCGCGCGGACCTGGGCTTGCCTCGGCAGCCGTCTGGGCTCTTCCAGACCAACCTGCGCCGGGCGTGCCCGCAGCAGTGCATCCACTGAGACCAAACGGGTCGGGCTTTCGAGGCGGCTCCCGAGGCTGTAAACCGTGGCGCGATGAGCTGGGAAGACCACTGGAGCACCGAGCACACGCCGTGGGACGCGGGCGCCCCTTCGCCGACGGTCGTCGCCCTGGCCGACGGGCTGCCGCATGGGCGCGCCTTGGTGCCGGGGTGCGGTCGCGGCTGGGATGCCTTCGCCCTTGCGCGGCCCAGCCGCCATGTGACGGCCCTGGACGTGGCCCCGAGCGTCCGCGCTCACTTCGAGCAGGCCCGCGCGGCCATGGCGGTGCCCCCCGAGCAGGTATCGCTGACGATTGGCGATTTTTTCGACGAAGCGGTCGTCTCGGGGCCCTTCGACCTGGTCTGGGATTACACCTTCTTGTGCGCGATCGATCCGTCCGAGCGCGAGCGATGGGCCGCCCGCATGGCCGAGCTCGTCCGCCCCGGAGGAACCCTCGCGACGCTCATCTTCCCGGTCGTGACTTTCCCTGAGGGGTACCAGGGGCCGCCCTGGCCCCTCGACCCCGAGGCCGTCGCGGCTCTCGTGGGGGCGCGCTTCGACCGCCAAAGGCTGGCGCCCGTCGAGGCGAGCCGCGAGGGGCGCGAGGGCAAGGAGTGGATCGGGCTGTTCACTCGGCGCCCGTGAGCCGCGGACACGAAGAAGCCGCCGACCCGCAGGGGGCTGGCGGCGCTTCGACGGCTTCGCCTTCGGTCCGCTGCGGCGGTGAAGGCGCGCGCTCGATCACTGGTTGAGGCTGGACGGCGTCACGCTGTTCAGCTCGGAGAAACCCAGCTTGTAGGGGGAGTTCGTGCCCTGCTCGTAGCTGCCGATCCAGATCTTGTAGGTGCCCGGTGGGAAGTTGCCCTCAACCAAGGGGTCGGTGCCCTCGAAGTCGTCGTTGCAGAGGTAGGTGCCGTCGGGCTTCTGGACGACGAGGGTCACGTCGCCGCTCGAGTAGGCCATGACGCGGAGGTTGGTGAAGGTATCCGAGGCGACGAAGAGGTGGTCGGGGGTGTCCGAGATGAAGCCGACGCAGCCGGCCCCGAGGCTCGAGGCATCCCGGGCGCCCCCCGAGGTTCCTTCCACCGTGTGGGGGTCGGGCATGAAGCCCGAGGAGAGCGTCACGGTGCCGAAATTCGAGCCTCCGGCGGCGCCTTGGGGCTGAGCCGCCTGGGGCTGAGCCCCCTGAGCTGCGGGAGCGGCCTGAGCGGCCTCGTTGGCGGCCTGTTGCAGCTGGTTGACGAGGGCCTGTGCCTGCTGCTCGGCCTGTGCCTGCTGCTCGGCTTCGTTGCCTCCGCACGCGATGAGCAGCGCGCCTCCGGCTGCTGCGAGAATCGATCGGTTCATGATGGGTTTCTCTCCGTTTCGTTGGTGGCGCCGAGGAGCTCGAGGCGAGCTCGGCGACGCCGCATATGTGTGTGCTAAGAGCACGCTTCGCAACCATCTTCGGGTGGTCGACCCCGCGTGATCCCGTTTGGTGCGAGGAGTTACGAGTGACCGCTTCCAACCCTTCCTTTTTTGCGCGGCTGATTTTGGCGTTTCGGGTGCTCTTGTCCGCGAAGCTGGGCGCTGCCGTGAGCCAGCTCACCACGGACGAGGTCCCTTCCCTTCCGAAACCCGAACCCGAACCGGAACCGGAACCCGAACCGCCCCCGCTCACGGAGGCGTCCCCCGACGCGGCCCTTCAGCTCTTGGGGTTGCTTCAGCGAGAGGGCCGTTTCGTCGATTTCCTCGAGGAGGACGTCGGTCGTTTTTCCGACGAAGAGATCGGCGCCGCCGCGCGGGTCGTCCACGAAGGCTGCAAGAAGGCCCTCGCCGAGCATCTCGAGATCGTCCCCATCCGCAGTGAGGAAGAAGGCGGCAAGGTCCAGTTGCCCGCCGGTTTCGACCCGCGGGAGGTCCGCCTGGTCGGCAACGTGGTCGGGGAGCCGCCCTTCGTCGGGACTCTCCAGCATCGTGGATGGCGCGTGACGCGCATCGAGCTTCCGAAGATCGCCGAGGATCACGACGTGTCCATCCTTGCCCCCGCCGAGGTCGAGCTGTGAGAGGGCCGAAGTACGCGATCGGCGTCGATCTGGGCACCACGCATTGTGCCTTGAGCTACGTCGACCTCGGCCTCAGCGAAGGGGAGGAGGTCGCCCAGCGCGTGCTGCCGATCCCCCAGGCCATCGCGCCCGGCGAGGTCGAGGCGCGGTCGCTCCTGCCTTCCTTCCTCTACCTCCCGCACCCGAGCGAGCTCGAGCCGGGCGCCGCCGCACTGCCGTGGAATCCGACGCCGGCGCACCTGGTCGGCGAGATCGCCCGCCGTCTCGGAGCCAAGACACCCATACGTCTCGTGTCGAGCGCCAAGAGCTGGCTGTGCCACAGCGGCGTGGACCGGCGCGGCAAGATCCTCCCCGTGGATGCCCCCCAGGAGGTCCGCCGGATCTCGCCGCTGGAAGCGTCGACCCAATACCTCGCGCACCTGCGCGACGCCTGGAATCACGCGCACCCCGAGGCTCCCTTCGAGCAGCAGGACATCGTGCTCACGGTGCCGGCGTCCTTCGACCCGGCGGCTCGCGAGCTCACCGCGGAGGCAGCGCAGGCGGTGGGGTACGCGCGCCTGACGCTCCTCGAAGAACCCCAGGCAGCCCTCTACGCATGGATCGAGCAGTCGGGCGGTCAGTGGCGCGATCGTGTCGAGGTCGGCGACGTGATCCTCGTCGTCGACGTGGGCGGCGGCACCACCGACTTCTCGCTCATCGCCGTCCACGAGAAAGATGGCGCGCTCCAGCTCGAGCGGATCGCGGTCGGCGAGCACATCCTGCTCGGCGGCGACAACATGGACCTTGCGCTCGCCTACACCGTCAAGGCGAAGCTCGAGGCCGCGGGCAAGACGCTCGACGACTGGCAGCTCCGCGCGCTCACCCACGGCTGCCGTCACGCCAAAGAGACGTTGCTCTCGCAAGCCGAGGTCGCCGCTGTTCCCCTGGTCGTCCCGAGCCGTGGGAGCCGCCTCATCGGGGGGTCGCTTCGCACGGAGTTGACCCGCGACGAGGTCAGTCGCGTCGTGCTCGATGGCTTCTTTCCCGAGGTGCCCCACGACGCGCGGCCCCAGCTCCGGGCCCGGACGGCGCTCACGCAGCTTGGGCTGCCCTACGCCCAGGACGCCGGCGTCACCCGGCACCTCGCGGCGTTCCTCTCGCGGCAGGTCGGTGCGACCGGAGAGCTCTTCGAGACCCGCGCGGACGCCTCGTTCCTGCACCCGACGGCGATCTTGTTCAACGGCGGCGTGCTGAAGGCGGACGCCATCGCCGAGCGGCTGATAGGGGTCGTGCAGTCCTGGTTGGCCGCCGATGGTGGGCGCCCCGCGCGGGTCCTCGACGGCGCCGACCTCGACTGCGCGGTCGCCCGCGGCGCGGCCTATTACGGCTACGCGCGCGACGGTGGGGGCGTGCGTATTCGCGGGGGTCTCGCCCAAGCCTTCTATGTCGGCGTCGAGTCCGCGATGCCCGCGGTCCCCGGCATCGAGCCACCGCTCCACGCGCTCTGCGTCGCGCCCTTCGGCTTGGAGGAAGGCAGCGCGCCCCAGGCGCCGGCGCGGGAGCTGGGCCTCGTCGTCGGCGAGCCCGTGCGCTTCCGTTTCTTCGCCTCCTCGGTGCGGCGCGACGACGCGATCGGGACGCTGCTCGAGCGCTGGGGTGAGGGCGAGCTCGTCGAGCTCGGGCAGATCGAGGCGACCCTCCCCGAGGAGGGCGCGCGCCCTGGCGAGGTCGTTCCGGTGCGGCTGCGGGCCCGGGTCTCGGAGCTCGGGACGCTGGTGCTCGAGGCGATCCCCCGCTCCGGCGAGCACGTCTGGAAGGTCGAGCTCGACGTGCGTGAGCCTCAGGCGACATGAAAATCCAAGCGATCTTCATACGATAAAGGCTCGTATCACCAATATTGGTGAGTATATCCTCAGGCTATGGACGCGACCTTCGAGCCGGGCACGATGCTCCTGGAGCGCTATCGCCTCGGCCCGGTGATCGCCCGGGGCGGCATGAGCGTGATCCACGAGGGTCACGACCTGCAGGCGGATCGCCCCGTCGCCGTCAAGGTGCTCCCGGACGCCCTCGACAGCCCTCGGACCCGGCAACGCTTCTTGCGGGAGGCGCGCTTGGCGACGCAGGTCCGCCACCCCAACGTGGTCGTGAGCTACGACGCCGGCGTGCTGAGGGGGCGGCCGTTCCTCGTGATGGAGAAGCTCGTCGGGCGGACCCTTTTTCACGCGCTGCGTGATGACGGGCCGCCATCGATCGAGGAAGCTCGCCGGATCCTCGCGGAGATGTTGGCGGGGGTGGGGGCGGCGCACGCCTGCGGGGTGGTCCACCGCGACTTGAAGCCTTCGAACGTGCTCCTGGTGCAGGGCGGCTGCGTCAAGGTGATCGACTTTGGACTGAGCAAGGACCTCGCGCCCGGCAAGGGGCACGACATCACGCGCCCCCACGAGGCGCTCGGGACCCCCTCGTACATGTCGCCCGAGCAGGTGCTCGTGGAGGAGGTCGATGAGCGCACGGACGTGTACGGTGTCGGTGTCGTCGCCTACGAGACGCTGACCGGCCGTCGGGCGTTCCCGAAGATGGAAGGGCCGGCGAGCGAGGTCTTCAAGGTCATCCTCGAGGATGTTCCGCCGCGGCCCTCGTCCATCCGTCCGGGCATCCCGCCGGCGATCGACGCGATGGTCATGAAGGCGATCGAGAAGCGGCCGGAGGATCGTTTTCAGTCGACCCAGGAGATGCTCGCGGCTTGTGGGTACTGAGGCGCGCCCTCGTGCGGCCCGTGGAGTGTGCGCTCGCCGCCTGGCGCGCCGGGTCCCCTGCGCTACCCTCGGCGCCCCGCCATGGCCGCGTCGTCTCGCTACCTCATCGGCATCGACCTCGGCACCACCCATACTGTCGTCGCGTACGCCGACACCAAGGGCGCCTCGGCCGCCGCCCCGCCAACGATCGCGGCGCTGCCCATCGAGCAGCTCGTGGCCCCGGGGGAGGTCGCGTCGCGCCCGATGCTGCCTTCGGTCCGCTACCACCCGACCCAGAGCGAGCTGGCGGCGGCCGACGCCTCGTTGCCCTGGCGGGCCGGCAAAGCAGGGGAGCCGGTCCTCGGGGAGTTGGCCCTCACTCTGGGCGCGAAGGTGCCCGGGCGTCTGGTGTCTTCGGCCAAGAGCTGGCTGAGCCACGGCGCCGTCGACCGTACGGCTCCAATCTTGCCTTGGGGTGCTCCGGACGACGTCGCGAAGGTGTCGCCGGTCGAGGCCTCCGCCAGCTACCTCGCGCACCTCCGCGCCGCTTGGGATCACCGCTTCCCCGACAACCCGATGGCGAGTCAGGAGGTGGTGCTCACGGTCCCGGCCTCCTTCGACGAGGCCGCGCGGGCGCTCACGCTCCGGGCCGCGCGGGAGGCGGGGCTGCGCGTGCGCCTGGTGGAGGAGCCGCAGGCGG
>JALVDI010000311.1 GCA_027009115.1 Polyangiaceae bacterium
AGGGGACGAAACCGCCCGAAACAGGCCGGCCGAGGCGAATTCGGAGGCCAAAGGGGACGCTCGGGCGGGGGACTGGGCCGAGCGGGGCCCGTGGCGGGCCCGCTTTGGGCCGCGACGAGGGGTCGCGGCGACCCTTCGGCGCTCCGACCAGGCCGGCAGGGGGTAGCGGCCGAGCGTGGTGGCGGCCGAGCGTGGCGGCCGAGCCGTGTCGGCCGAGGCGGGCCGTGTCGGCCGAGGCAGGCGGGCAGGCGGCGCCGCGGCACGTCGCTCCCGTGGGCGTTCGGTGATGCGGTCGGCTTCATGGTCGGGCTCGGTGTCGCCAAGAGTTTCGGAGCGGCGCAGATGTCGGTGCTATGGCGTCGTCATGAAGCTCGACGGACGACTCTTCGGTGACGGACAACCCTGCTTCGGTTGTGCACCGGACCATCCTGCCGGCTTTCGCCTCGAGTTCACCGTGGAGGACGACGCGGTGGTCACTCACTTCACGCCCTCTGAGCGATACCAGGGCCCGCCGGGGATCATGCATGGCGGGCTCGTGATGACCCTTGGCGATGAGATCGCCGCGTGGACCATCGTGGGGCTTCGCCAGCGCTTTGGCTTCACGACCAAGGTCGAGGGGCGGCTGCGCAAGGCCGTGCGCGTGGGCCAGGAGGTCGTTGGTCGGGGCACCATCGCCGAGGACCGGCGGCGCGTTCTGAACATCGATGTCTCGATCGCGCAGGCCGGTGAGGTGTGCTTCGAAGGTCGCTTCGGGTTCGCTGTGCTCGACGAGAAGGGCGCCGAGCGTCTCCTTGGAGGACCTCTTCCCGAAGCCTGGCGGCGCTTCGGTCGGGGGTGAGTGCCCCCGCGTCGGGCGTACGAAGGCCTACGGGCGCTGGCCTGCGCTCGGCGATCTGGAGCTTTGCGCGTGCCACCGATCCTGAGTCGAGCGCGGACGCGACCTCCACTTGCACCATACTCCGTTGCCGTCCTCCCGCTCCGACAGCGCCGCTCCAGGTCGTGGGCCCAATCCGATCTCGATGGCTCCTCCCGCGAGCCTGACCGCCCGCGTTCCCGAGTGGAACATGGGGCTCATGCAGCGCTTGCGCGGCTGCGATGTGCGGTCGCGGCTTTAGCGATGGCGACGTGCTAGAAGTCCGTCGTCATACCGAGCGGGTCGGGCATCGAGGGGTTGTCTCTACACCAAGCACTCTGGACCAAGCACTTCGCGGGACCCGCCATGCAGGGGCTGCCCCGGGCTCCATCCGGCGGGCTCCAGTCTCGCGGGGATCGATTCTACTCCGGGGGGCGGCAACCGGTCCCGGTTACCCAGAAGCTGCCCGAGCCACTCGAAGCGTCTGCATTCTCGACGACGAAGATCGCTTCGGCCGGTCTCATCATCCACGAGGCGAAAAGCTCCGTCAGGGTTGGGCTGGCCAGCTCGTTTCCTTCTTCGTCGCAGCGGGTCATGTGCTCGGCCATGCGGGAGTCGCTGCCCATGCGCACATGAGTTGCCCTCACCGGAGGTTCGCCGTCCCGGCGCCGCTTGGGAAGAACAAGGCTGAACTTGTTTGGATCCCCGGGCCCCTCTTCTCCTGCGACGGGCCGCCCATAGGTGCGCAGGTCCCGTGCCTGGTCGAGCACCCGCTGCCGGTAGTCGGGGAGCGTATAGAGGTAGCGGTCGTCCTCCACGAAGGGTGGGGTGACCCCGGAGACCGTGTTGTCTTCCTGATCGGCGAGGACAAAAACGGGCACATCCAGGTGCTGGAAGAGCAGGTGCGAACGGTCGGCGCACTCCCACGCGCCGGCGCCGTGGGTGGCTTCGCAGGAGTCGTCCGGTATGACCCCCCGCGTGTCCAGGGCGCCGCGGTAATCCCGAAGGGGAGAGCTGGCGACTCCGGGGCGGTAGGAGGCTTCGGAGCAGTCGCGGCTGATGCTGCTGTCGCCGTTGTGGGGCAGCTCGCACAGCCCCGTGACGGTGTAGGGGTGCGTCAGCATGTTGAAGTTGGCCGGCGCCGCAGGGTGGTAGCGCCCCTCGTTGTCGAGGGAGGGGTTGAAGTACCCGTCGATGACCAACCGCACATCGACGTCTCGCCCCGCGATACTGCGCAGCACGTCGGCCAGCGCGTCGGCCGCGTGAACGAGCCAGATGGAGGCGTCCGAGCTGCCGACGAGCACGACCGTGGTGGCGTCGGCGATCGAGGGGAGATCGGAAGATCCATCCCCGTCGAGATCACGTCCCTCGTCGGTGGCCAGGGAGCGGAGGAGCGCGCTCCAGATCTTGAAGCCGCGGTGCCACAGAGGGGTGGGCGTGCTCCGGGTTCGGATGGGCGCCATCGGGTATCGTTCGGCGAGCTCGGGGACGACGCCGTCTCCCACCGGAACCATTTCCACGGCGTCACTGGCCGCGTCGGCGCAGCGTTCGAAGTGGATCCGGTTCGCGCGAGCGAAGGGGTTGGCGGGGTCGCCGTTCATGATGCCCGAACCGAGTTCGGCAGCCCTGGAGGGCGCCTCTGGATGGAGGGAGCTCATGGCCCTGGGGAAGGCCGTGCTGTCCCACCCGTAGCGGTCCCACCCGTAGCGGTAGCTCGCCCAACAGATGTCCCCAACGCAGGGACCACCTTCACCGCTCTGGTAGAGGATCCAGATGTTGGAAGGCCCCGCGGTGGCCGGCTCGGCGTAGACCATGGGGCGCGTGCCGTCCTGGCAGATGGCTTCGGGTTCGGCGCAGCTGTAGGTGCCGTCCGCGCAGGGAGGGAGCCACTTGCCCCGAAGGCAGCCGGCGCGGGGCGAATCGCTGGTCCAGCAGCCAGCGTCCAGGTCGTCGGGTAGAGCGGGCGGCGCGCGGTACAGCCGCCTCTGACAATCGTTGGGGCTCTCGCCTGCGCGGCAGAGCGGACCTGAGGTGAGGGCGCCGATGCCATCGACGAGCACCGCATCACAGTCGGGGGGAAAGGAAGGTGCCCGCTCCATCTGCATCTCGAGGATTCGAGACGCAAAGAGGCTCCTGCAGTTCACGAGATAGCGCTCGCTCTCGCCGGCGTCCATGGCATCCGGACGGTCGCCGGCGTCCATGGCATCCGGACGGTCGCCGGCGTCCATGGCATCCGGACGGTCGCCGGCGTCCATGGCATCCGGACGGTCGCCGGCGTCCATGGCATCCGGACGGTC
>JALVDI010000312.1 GCA_027009115.1 Polyangiaceae bacterium
GGAGCTGAACCCGAGCTTCCGGTGGTTCGTCCGTGAAGTCCGGCAGCTCGGGCGGCACGTCATCGACCGCTGCAACCTGACCATTCTCGAGACGGGGCCTGGCCGCGACCTGCCCGAGTTCTTCGCTGAGCATCAGGTGGAGGTCGTCTGCTCGTTGCCCCACTACCGGGCGCTCGCCACCGACCGCCAGCGGGGCCGAGGAGTCTACGCGAAGAGCATCCGGGCTCTTCGGCGCTTGAACGCCGTCGGGTACGGTGTGGGAGGCGAGCTGCGCCTCGTGCTGGTGACGAACCCTGCGGGGGCGTTTCTGCCCGCGTCGCAGGCCTCCCTCGAGGCCGAGTGGAAGCGGGAGCTGCGGCGCAACCACGGCGTGCGCTTCGACGCGCTCTACACCATCACGAACATGCCCATCAGCCGCTACCTCGAGTGGCTCGAGAAGTCGGGGAACCTCGAACGCTACATGGAAGTGCTGGTGTCGAAGTTCAACCCTGCGGCGGTCGCAGGCTTGATGTGTCGCGACACGATCTCCGTCGGCTGGGACGGTCGCCTCTACGACTGCGACTTCAACCAGATGCTCGATCTGCCGGTGGCCGGCGCGCCGGCGCATATTCGTGATTTCGACCCGGCTGCCCTCGGGAGGCGAGCCGTCGTAACAGGACGGCATTGCTTCGGCTGCACGGCGGGGGCCGGATCGAGCTGCGGCGGCGCCACAACTTAGAGCCCACCTCTCAGATCAAGAGGTTGCAGTCGATGTCGGCGATGTCCTCGCCGTTGCCGTCCTCGTTGCACTCGGCGACCACCCCGGCGCCGCTCCCATCGTCATCGACGATCACGTGAAAGGCGTACGGCGCTTCTCCTTCGAGGGGGGCGGTGAGGACGACGACGGTCGAGGCTCCCGGGAGGAGCGGGACATCCGTCACGACGGTCCCGAGGAGCGGGCCGGGGCTGGCCAGCGGGCCTCGGTAGAAGCTCACCGGCACCCCCGCGGGGGTGCCGAGGTTGCCCACGTTGCGGACTCGCGCGCGCAGCGTGACCTCCGCGGGGCATCCGTCGAGGACGACCTCGAGGCCGGCAATCTCGAGGTCCGGCGCGTTGAAGACCCCCTCGCCTTGGACGTTTTGCCGGTAGTTGTTGAGTCCTTCGATTTCCCAGTTGTTCGGTTCGAGGCGCGGGACGGTGCCGTCGGAGGCGATGTTCGTCACGTGGTAGGCGTGCTGGTTCCAGACGCGGCGAGTCCGCACCCACTGGTCGCGGAGGTCGCCGTACACGAACACGCCCTTGCGCTGACCGTCCCACATCGGATCGGCTGCACGACACAACATGGGGATGGAGGTCGAGCGGTCGTTGGCGACTGCGACGATCTCGGAGTTGCCGTCCGCGTCGACGTCGACGACGAGCGGGTATTCGTGGATGGTGGCGGAGCTGCTCGGGAGCTGCAGAAGCACGGTGCCGTCGCTCCCGGCGTAGACCCAGATGTAGCACTCGTCTTGGTAGACGACTTCGGCGGATCCGTCGCCCTCGAAGTCGAAGACCGACGAGCCGGTGGCGTTGCTCGAGACGTCCTGAGTGGGGCGAGACCAGAGCACGGGAGCAGCTCCATCGGGGTCGTAGACACTGTAGCTTCGCGCGCCGGCCACCCCGATCTCGGGGAGCCCGTCCCCGTCGAAGTCCGCGATCGTGGGCGGTCCGCCTCGACCGCCGCCGGGGAGCGCCACAGGGCCCCACTGCACCTCGCCGCTCACACCGTCCAGGAGGTAGACGTCGCCTTGGGCCACGAGCGCGACTTCGGGCTGCGGGTCGCTATCGAACTGCGCCAGGGCCGGGTAGCCGTCGGGGGTTGGAGCCCTCCACTTCGGTGTCCCGTCACGCTCGTACGCGCTTCGGCCCGTGACCAGCTCCGGTAGTCCGTCGCCATCGAGGTCGCCCACGGCCGTGATGCCGCCGGTGTAGCCGGTGTTGGTCCCCTCGGCGCCGCCGCCGTCGCGCTGCCAGACGAGCCGGCCGTCGGCGTCGAGGACCACCGCGCCCCAGATGATTTCGACGCGTCCGTCGCCGTCGAGGTCGGCGAAGGTCGGGGCGCCGTTGTCGCCGTTGATCCGCAGCGGGCTCGTGCCGTCCGCCAGGGTACTTCGCCAGAGCTCCTCTCCGGAGGCGGACAGCGCGATGGCGCGGCGAGGGTCGGGCCCGAGGGGACTGGTGAGGGTGACGATGGCGAGGTTTCCATCCCCTCGGAGGTCGGCGGCGCCCGTTGCGGTGCGCCCGTAGGTCTCGACGGCGTCGGCGACCCAGATCTCGTCTCCCGTGTCGCCGCGGAAGGCGCGCACGATGCCGCGCCTCCAGTCGGCGTCGCAAGCCATGTTGACGACGATCTCGGGGATCCCGTCTCCGTCGAGGTCGACGACGGTGGCCGGCGAGATGGCGTGGAAGCAGTCGTTTCGGACCATGGAGGTCGTCATGGAGCGCTCGAGGGTGGTCTCGAAGTCGCCAAAAACAGGGGTGCTCTCGCAGGTCACCGGGTCGAACTGAGGGAGGCATCGTCCCAAAGTCGGTTCGCAGAAGGTGTCGGCGGGGCAGTCGAAGCTGTCGACGCAGGGCGCCCCAGGGTCCACGCAGGCGCTGGAGACGCAGACCTGACCGCCGTCGCAGCAGGCCGTGCCGCAACGCACGCCGCTGGGACATGCGGGGACGCAGGCGTCGTCCACGCACTCAGAGCCCGCCGGGCAGCAGACCGGCGGAGCGCCGCAGAAGACGGCGCTGCTGCAGCCGGCGTCGCTGCCGGCGTCGTTGCCCGCGTCGTGGCCGCTGTCCCGAGGACCGGCATCTCGAGGTTGCGGAATGCACTCTCCGTCCGCGCAGCGGAAGCCCGCGGGGCAGTCGGGGGTCGTGTCGCAGGCGGCCGGGTCGCCGCCCCCACCGCAGTCACAGGCGGCGGCGAAGAGGAAGAGAGCGAGCGGAGAGAGGGTTCGACGCGGACGCATCCCGGGAGGATAGCGGGTTGAGGCTCGGAGCGCGCTGGTTCATCCTCCCCACGCCCTCGCGGAGGCCTCCTCGTGCAGCTGACTCTTTCCGAACTACACCTCTCGCTACGGCAGACCGTGCGCAGACTCGTCGAGCAGGAGGTTGCGCCCCAGGCCGAGGCGATCGAGGC
>JALVDI010000313.1 GCA_027009115.1 Polyangiaceae bacterium
ATGTCTTGGCCTCGGTCCCGGGCGCGATGAACGCGGTGCACGTGGAGGGTGCGATGCTGGGCCCGTGCGTGCTCATCGGTCCCGGCGCCGGTGCGACCCCAACGGCCATGAGCGTCGTCAGCGATGTCGTCGACGTCGGCCGCAACCTCCAGGCCCGAGCGCACGGTCGCGTGCCCGGCCGGGCCTTCCGGGGTGAAGAGCTTCGACAGCTTGCCCCGGTCCCTGCCGAGGAGCACCGGACGCGCTCCTACCTGCGCTTTACGGTTGCGGACCGCCCCGGCGTTCTGGCCCGCATCGCCGGCCTCCTTGCCCGCTTCGGTGTGAGCATCGAAGAGATGGTGCAGCAGCCGTCGGCTACCGCGGACGGGGCGGCGAGCCTCGTCATGCTCACCCACGAGGCTCGCTGGGGCGACCTGCGCGCAGCCCTCGACGAGGTCGACGGACTTCCGCTCAGCCACGAGCCCGCCCACGCTTTGCGGATCGAGTCATGACCTGGGCGTTGTTCTGGCTCGCGGCCGCGATCGTTCTGGGCGCGGTGGTGCTGCTGGTGCACCTGGCGACTCTCTGGGGCGTGCTCCGTTCGTCGCTCAGGCCGCACTGGAAGGGGCTCGCTCTGCTGCCCCCCCTCACTCCGGTCGCGGCGTGGCGCGCCGGACAACGGAAGACCGCTTGGGCCTGGCTCGTCAGCGTCGCCGCCTACGGCCTGGTGCGGCTCGTCGGCGGATGAGGTCCGCGTGCTAGAGTCGCGGCATGTCGCGCTTCGCTAGCTTCGCCCTGCTGCTCGCGCTGCTCGCGCCGCTGCACCGACCGGCGCCGGCTGAGGCCCAGGGCGGCAACCCGCTGATTCGCCGAGGCGCGGAGCTCTACGACGAGCTCCGCTACGAGGAGGCGCTCCAGACGCTGTCGGCGGCGCTGGTCCGCTCCGGCAACTCGGACGCCGACCGTGCCACGATTTACCGGCTCCTCGCGTTCACGTATCTGGCCCTCGGTCGGCAGGAAGAGGCCGCTGGTGCGTACCGTTCGCTGCTTGCGATCGATCCCGAATTCGAGGCGCGCGATCTCTCGCCTCGGATGCGGGCGTTCTTCCGGCAGGTCAAGGAGCAGTGGGAGGCCGAAGGGCGCCCGGGCGTCGCCACTGCGCCGCCGGCGCCCGTGCGCATCCTCCACACCTCACCCCCGCAAGCCGATCCGGGGGAGAGCGTGGAGCTCAGCGCCACCCTCGACGATCCTGATGGCCGCGTGGAGCAGCTCGTGCTCGCCTATCGGCAGGGCACCGACAGCGTCTTTCAACGCCTCGACTGCGAAGACCGCGACGGCACCTGGGTCGCGACGATCCCGGGGGAGGACGTCCAGCCGCCGCTGGTGGAGTACTACTTCGAGGCCCTCGACGCTCAGAACCTGCCGGTGGCCGCACGCGGAGACGTGGCGGCGCCGCTGCGCATTGCGGTGGAGGGCGCTGACGAGCGCGTCGTGACGAAGTGGTGGCTGTGGACCATCATCGGTGTGGCGGTCGTGGGCGCCGCCGTGACGACGGGGCTGTTGCTGCGTGACGACGGTGGCGGCAGTCCGCAGGGCACGCTGATCATCAACGTGCGGTGAGACCGTGACGACCGAGATCCCCCGCTACCCCTACGTGCACGTGCAGGTTCCGGCCGACCAGGCCGAGCTGGTCAGCGACATCCTGTGGACCCTCGGCGCCCAGGGCGTCGAGGAGCGCGACGCAACCACCTTGCTCCCTCAGGACGAGGGGGTGCTCCTCGTCGCCTCCTTCGCCGACGACGCTGCCGCGCACCGCGCCATCGCCGCACTGCGTTTCCCTGCGCGCGTGGAGCACGTGGTCGGCGACGAGTGGCGTGAGGCCTGGCGCGCGTACTTCGAGCCCACGGCGATCGGTCAGCGCTTGATGCTGCGGCCGAGCTGGCGTCCACCGCCGCCGGGGGATCGGGTGGTCCTCACGATCGATCCCGGGGGGGCTTTCGGCAGCGGGATCCACGAGACGACCCGGCTGGTGCTGGGCGCCGTCGACCGGACCGTGCGTGGCGGCGAGCGGGTGCTGGACGTGGGCTGCGGCAGCGGCATCCTCTCCATCGCCGCTTTGCTCCTCGGTGCCGAAGCGGCGGTGGGCGTGGACGTGGATCCGATGGCCGTCGACGTCTCGCGGGAGAACGCCGACATCAACGGGGTCGCTGCGCGCTTCGAGGCTTCGACCCGCGACGTGCGCGACGTGCCCGGCACCTTCGATCTGGTCTTGGCGAATATCCAGGCGCCGATCCTCATCGACATGGCCGAGCCGTTGACGCAGCGGGTTCGGCCCGGTGGGACGCTGGTGTTGAGCGGGATCCTTGCGTCCCAGGCGGACGAGGTGCGGGAAGCGTTTGGCGAGCTGCGCCACGTCGCGACCCCCGCGGAGAACGAATGGCGGGCGATCGTCCTGACGCGCTGAGGCGCCTGTACACGAGGCTCATCCCCGAGGAGGGGGCGGTGGCGTCGCTCAGCGACGACGCCCGGCGGCACCTGCGTGTCCTGCGGCTGCGGGAGGGCGAGCGGGTGCAGCTCTTCGATGGCCGCGGCGGCGAAGCGACGGCGGTCCTCGTGGCCGGCGGTGCCCGGGTCCTGTCGCGGACGAGAGCCCCGGAGGGCGGAGCTCTGGTGCTGGTGCAAGCGCTCCCCAAGGGACGCAAGGCGGACGACATCGTGCGGATGGCCACGGAGCTTGGTGCGAGGGCGATTCACTTTGCGGTGACGGAGCGCTCCGTCCCGCGGCTCGACGGTGAGCGCGCAATGCGACGGGCGACCCGGTGGGCGACGATCGCGCGGGAGGCGGCGCGGCAGAGCGAACGGGCCACGGTCCCCGAGGTGCTCGCCCCCGCGCCCTTCGCCGAGGTGCTTGCGCGCGCGCCGTCGAGCGCCACGAGGCTCGTGGCCTGGGCCCGGGGCGGCGAGGCGCACCCCGCCGGCGAGGAGACCTGGGTCGCCGTCGGCCCCGAGGGGGGCTTCTCCGAGCAGGAGCTACGTGCTTTCGACGAGGCCGGCTGGGCGCGGCTGGCGCTCGCGCGTCATGTCCTGCGGGTCGAGACGGCGGCGGCCGCCGCCCTGGCGATCCTCGGCAGGCCCTGCGGCCGAGGCGAACCCTGAGCCCCGCCCC
>JALVDI010000314.1 GCA_027009115.1 Polyangiaceae bacterium
TCGCTCTTGCGGGAGGGGGGGAGTGGTGGCCCGTGCCGAGCGGCGCGACGCGTGGTAGACCTCCGCCGTCCTTCCCGCGTCGTCTAATGGTAGGACAGTGGACTTTGAATCCACGAATCATGGTTCGAATCCATGCGCGGGAACCGAGGCGCGATCGAGACCGGTCGCGCCTCGCGTCGTTTTGCCCTCAAGGCTCGCGAGGTTCGTCGGGCGCGTGCCGCAGCCACAGAAACGCTTCGTGGTTGCCCTTGGGTCCGCGGATCGGAGCGTCGGCGCGGCCGCGCTCACGTAGCCCGAGGGCCTCGGCCGCCTGCGCGACCGCGTCGATCGCCGAGCGGCGCAGCTCCGGATCGCGCACGACGCCCCCCTTGCCGACGCGCCCTCGCCCGACCTCGAACTGCGGCTTGACCATCGCGATCACCTCTCCACCAGGCCGCAGCACGGCCCGCGCCGCCGGGAGCAGCTTCGCCAGGCCGATGAAGGAGGCGTCGATCACCACCAGGTCCACAGGCTCCGGGAGGCCCGTCAGGTGCCGGGCGTTCGTCCGCTCCATGACCACGACGCGCGGGTCCCGCCGGAGCTTGTCGTGGAGCTGGCCGTAGCCGACATCGATGGCGTAGACGCGGGCCGCGCCCCGTTGGAGCAAGCAGTCGGTGAAACCGCCCGTGGAGGCCCCGAAGTCGGCGCACAGGAGTGCCGCCGGATCGTAGCCAAAGGCATCGAGGGCGCCGGCCAGCTTGAGCCCCCCGCGCGAGACGTAGGGGAGCGGCTCTCCCCGTACCTCCAAGGGAGCATCGGGGGCAAGCTTGTCGCCTGCCTTCTCCACCCGTCGCTCGCCGCTGAACACCCGTCCGGCGAGGATCAGCGCCTGAGCGCGGGTGCGGCTCGGCGCGAGGCCGCGCTCGGCGAGCAGGATGTCGGCGCGGATCCTCGGCACCGAGGAAAGAAAGCCAGCCGAGGGCGCGGCGTCAACCGCGGGAACGCCCCAGGAGCGAGGCGACCCTTGCGCCACGACACCTGCTGGAACCGCCATGGCTTGCGCTCGCCCCCGCCGCAGCCCACATGGGCTTCGTCATTCCCGATGGATCCCGTACTTCCTGCTGACGCGCTCCCCCCCCTCGACGAGGCCGCCCCGCCTCCCTTCGAAGGCGAGGGCCCACTCATCGCGCGCCTCGTCCGAGAGATCGCCGCGGGGTTCCGTCCCCGCCGGACCGCCGCCGGCTTCGCGCTCTCGGATCGACTCGGGCCACCCATCGTCTTTTTCTGCCTGACGTTCGTACCCTTCGCGATGCTCCAGGGCGTCATCCCCTGGACCCACACCCTCCGCTTCGGGAACGTCTTCGGCGTCGAGCGAATCGGAGAAAGCGACGTCGCCCTCGACATCCTGCGGGCCATGGGCATCGGGCTCTTGGTCCAGGGTGTGACCGCGGCGGGCTTCCTGACGGCGTTCCGCAGCCTCGCCAAGGCCTACGGCCAGCCTCGAACCGGCGGCGTGCACGATGTTGGGCGCGTCGCCCTGCGTGCCGCCCTCTACCGGGCGTGGTGGCTCCCGATGCAAGGGAGCTTCGGGCTACCCGTGATGCTCCTCTTCTGGGCCCTGCCCACAGAAGCGCCGGGCGGGCTGGTCCTCCTGCCGCTGTTGCTCCTCAGCGTCGCGCCCGTCGTCCTGCACTTCGTGGGCATGCGACACGCCGCTCGGCAGGCCTGCGGCGCCGGACCCTTCGCCTCGTTCACGGTCGTGCTCGTGCCCTACATCCTGATGATGGTCCTGCAAACCCTCCTCGTGGGTGATGGGCAGTCGGACGCCCTCCTGACGGACTGGCTACCGCCCCCGCCGGACGCGCCGAGCGAGTGAGGCCCAGGAACCGCGCGTCGCTGCCAAGAGGAGCGCTCTCGATGACGACCCGCCTGACCACCGAACACCGACGGGGCCCACCACGGATCGCCCTCGCCCTGGCCTTCGCCTTGGGTTGCGGAGGCGGCGCCGGCGTGAACGAACGCCCCGCCCCACCCCCGCCGGCGAGCGCCGCGGAGTCGAACATCCGCGCCGCAGTCCAGGCCGAGCCGCCGCTCGATCCCGCGCCGGCCCCGACGCTCCGCCTCTCGACCGAGCTGGCGGGTGGGGCACGCCTGCGCATGCAGAACCGCGGCCGCGAGCCCGCGCGGCTTCGCACCCGAGCACTCATCGAACGCCGGGGCGCAGAGGGCTGGGAACGCATCTCCGGGTCCATCGCGCTGCGCGTCCGCTGCGAAGACGAGCCGAGCGAATGTCTGACCCTCGCTCCAGGCGCTGAGCTCGTCGTGCCGCTCCGGTCCGACGACGGCACCGGCGAGTGCGCCTGCGCTCCCTGCCCGGAGCTTGGACCGGACGAGGTCCGCTTCGTCGCCGAGAGCTGCGCGCCCCCCGGCCACATCCCCCACCGCGTGACCAGCCCCCCGCTCCCCGCCCCGCGTCGCTGATACGGCGGCGGCCTTTGCGCAGAACGCTCGGCCGCATCGACAGGACCCCTATCGCACGGCATCCTCCCGGGCTCCATGAGCGCCTCGGCGACCCTCATCCCGACCCTCGACGACCTCCGCGCAGCGGGTGCGCGCATCGCTGGGCGGGCCCACCGCACGCCGGTCCTCACTTGCGCGACGCTCGACCGGCGGAGCGGCGCGCAGCTCTTCTTCAAGTGCGAGAACTTCCAGCGAAGCGGCGCGTTCAAGTTTCGGGGCGCCTGCAACGCGGTCTTCAGCCTCTCGGACACGGAGGCCGCCAGGGGCGTCGCCACCCACTCGAGCGGCAACCACGCCCAGGCACTCGCGCTCGCGGCGCGGCTTCGCGGCTCGATGGCCCACGTCGTGATGCCGACGGATGCACCGGCTGCCAAGCGCGCCGCGGTCGAGGAGTACGGGGCCCGCGTCGTCGACTGCGCGCCGACGCTTCGCGCGCGGGAGCAAACCCTCGCCGAGGTCGTCGCCGTCACCGGCGCCATGTTCGTCCATCCCTACGACGACCCACGGGTCGTGGCAGGGCAGGCCACCGCCGCCATGGAGCTCCTCGAAGAGGTCCCCGACCTCGACGCGATCCTCGTGCCGGTGGGAGGCGGCGGGCTCGCGAGCGGCACCGCGCTAGCCGCCCACCACCTCGCCCCAGA
>JALVDI010000315.1 GCA_027009115.1 Polyangiaceae bacterium
AGCTCCCAGCTGCGAGCGAAGCGAGCGTTGAGCGTTGAGCGTTGAGCGCGGGTCCGGGTGCATTCAGGCCTCAAGGCTCCCAGCTCCCAGCTCCCAGCTCATGGCTCACAGCTCATGGCTCCCAGCTGACAGCTCACAGCTGACAGCTCCCAGCGCCTCAGTCGCCGTCGGTGCGCAAACGGTAGCCAACGCCGCGCACCGTCTCGATGCGGGCGGCGGCGGGGCCGAGCTTCTCACGCAGCCGCTTGACGTGGGTGTCGACAGTGCGCGTCTCGATGCCCGGCGCATAACCCCACACGCGCTCGAGGAGGTCCGCTCGCGCTTGCACCCGCCCGCGGCGCCTTGCCAGGTCGAGCAGCAGGCGGAACTCGAGGGCGGTGAGGTTCACCTCCTTGCCTCCCACCTCGACGCGGTGACCGGGCACGTCGATGACGAGGTCGCCGACGACGATGTGCTGGGGCCCTTCGTCGGCCGCCGCACCGACCCGCCGCAAGATGGCGTCGATCCGCAGCAGGAGCTCTCGCGGGCTGAAGGGCTTGGTCACGTAGTCGTCGGCGCCGACCTCGAAGCCTACGACGCGGTCGACCTCCGCGCCCTTCGCCGTGAGCATGACCACCGGCAGTCGTGCCGTGCTCTCGTCGCGGCGCAGGCGCCGGCAGACTTCGAGCCCGCTGATGTCCGGGAGCATCACGTCGAGGACCACGAGATCTGGGCGCTGGCGCCGGATCTCGGCCAACGCCGTGGCGCCGTCGTGAGCGCAGAGCACGGTATGACCCGCCTGCTGGAGGTTGAAGCCGACCAGCTCGGCGAGGTCGCTTTCGTCTTCGACGACGAGGATTCTCGAACCCATCGGTTGTCCGGGATACTGCGGTGGCGCCGTCACGATTCGGTGACGGCGACGTGGCGAAAGCTCAACGCTGCTGTCAGATACAACCATGGGCCCGCGGCCGGCACACCCTCGTGAGCGAACGCACGGGCGCACCCGGAGCCAAAGCGGTACGGGGCCCCTCCCATGGGTCTGAGCGTCGGCATCGTCGGGCTCCCGAACGTCGGGAAGTCCACCCTCTTCAACGCCCTCAGCCGCAAGCAGGCCGAGGCCGCCAACTACGCCTTTTGCACCATCGACCCCAACGTGGGGGTGGTGCCGGTGCCGGACGCACGCTTCGACGCCCTGGTGCGCCTGTTCCAACCCAAGAAGGTCGTCCCAGCGACGGTGGACTTCGTCGACATCGCGGGCCTCGTGCGCGGTGCATCCAGGGGCGAGGGCAAAGGCAACGCCTTCCTCAGCCACATCCGCGACGCCGACGCCGTGGCGCATGTCGTGCGCTGCTTCGAAGACGAGAACATCCTGCACGTCGACAACCGCGTCGATCCGTCCGCTGACATCGAGACCATCGAGACGGAGCTCGTCCTCAAGGACCTCGAAACGGTGCAGAAGCGTCTGGACAAAGCGCGCAAGGCCGCCAAGGGTCCCAACCCTCTTGAGAAGAAGGCCCTGGCGGTCTGCGAGGCGCTGCAAGCCCACCTCGATCAGGGCAAACCGGCGCGGCTCTTCGACGCCGGCGAGGGAGACGACGAGCAAGCGATCGTGCGCGATCTCTTCCTGATCACGGCCAAGCCGATGTTCTACGTCTGCAACGTCAAAGAGGAGCAGATCGCGGACGCCGATCGGGACCCACTCGTTCAAGAGGTCAAGGCGATCGCCGACTCGGTCGGGGCGCCGACGGTGGTGATCAGCGCCGCCATCGAAGCGGAGATCATGCAGCTCCCGGAGGATGAGCGCGCGGAGTTTCTCGAGTCCCTGGGCCTCGAAGAGCCTGGGCTGCATTCGGTCATCCAGACGGGCTACCGGATGCTCGACCTGATCACCTACTTCACCTGCGGTGAGCCCGAGGTCCATGCCTGGACCATCACGAAGGGCACCAAGGCCCCGCAGGCCGCGGGGAAGATCCACACGGACTTCGAGAAGGGCTTCATCCGCGCCGAGGTCATCAAGTGCGCCGACATGCTCGAGCTCGGCAGCGAGCAGGCGGTGAAGGCCGCTGGCAAGATGCGCCTCGAAGGCAAAGACTACGTCGTCGAGGACGGCGACATCATGCACTTCCGCTTCAACGTCTGATGGGCGCAGAGCTCGCGGAGCTGTGGGCGGAGCTCGCGTCGGGGCCGGGCCTCGCCGACGTCGACGAGCTGCAGAAGCGCTTCGGCTTCGACGACGAAGTCGCCGCTCTTCTGCGCGAACGCTACCCGGACCGGCCCGTCGAAGTGGGGCAACGGCATCTCTTTCCAGACCTGCACCACGTCCTCGACGACGACGAGCTCCCCTGGCCACGCTCCTGGCTGCCCCTCGAACCGGTCGACGACCGCGAGGTGCTGGTGCTGGCCGAAGGCAAGGTTTGGCGCGGCCGACGGAACGGGAACCCGGAGCTCCCTGGGGAGCCCCTGTGGGACTCCTTCGGCGCGTTTCTGAGGGATGTGGTCGCGGTCCGCAGGCACGCGGCCTACGCCTCCCTCGGCCCTGACCGTTGGCTCACCCCCGAGGCGGAGCGTGCCCTCCGCGCGGAGCTCTCGCCTGCGGCCTTCGGCTTTTTCGGGCTGCCCACCCTGGGCGAGCTACGCCGCTACCTCCAAGGCGAGAAGGCGGCGGGCCGGGTGGTGGCCGCGGCGGGCCTCTTTTTCCTCGCTTGCACTCTCGCGTTCCTCTTCGCGCCCTTTGGGACCTTCGCCGCCCGCGTCCCCTTCGTCGTGGTGATCGGCTCGGTGCCCTTCGCGCTCTTCCTCTTTGGGATGCGCGCCGTGCGTGGGGCGCGGCGGCGGCTGGCGGCGCTCCCGCCTACCCCTCCGAACGCGCATCGCGCCGAGCCCTGAGCTGAGCTTTGAGCTGTTTGGCGGCCAGCGCGTAGCCGCCATCGCTGCCATCGACGAAGTGAACATGCTGGCCCCGGCGCTGCTTCACGAGGCAGGTCATCAGCGCGCTGCTCGACTCGTGGAGACCGTAGACGACATCCCCAGCGCGCCGTTCCTCTTCCAAGAAAGCCGCGATCGCGTCCCGCTGGGCACCGGTCACATCGAGCACCATCCGGAGCGTGTCGTCGAACTTCCGGAAGTCGGTGTTCGCCACGACTTCTCCTTTGTAGGTTCGACCGGGAAAGCCCAAAGCATCCTTCTGCCGCGCCATGAGCGCCGCCCCAATGCGCGTCTGCATCATCACCTTCGCGCAGCGAAGAACGATGCTCGGCCGGCTCAAACCCTCCGCGCGAAGCCGGGCCTCCGTTTCGAAGGCCTGGGCCGTCGTGCCGAGACGGAGGCGGTCTGGCCCGACGGGACAACCGTCTCCGCCAAGGATCCCCTCGATGGTCTCGATCACCCGCCGGTAGATGGGAGCGGCCGCCCTTCGGTCCTCGGCCCGCGCCTGGACCAGCAGGCTCAGGATCGACCCCCGCTGGCTCCGAATGGGCTCCCAGCGGCACTCGAAGCCACGGAAGTCGGCCTCGCCCGCGCCCGGTTCGACAGCGTAGCCCTTGCCGAGCTCCGGGTCCTTCACCCGGCGCTCGCCTTCGGTCAGGCCGCTGCCGGCGAGCATCGCGAAGGTGACGTGGGGGCTGGCCCGATAGCGCGCGACGAGCACCTCGTGTCCCTCGCTTCGAAGCGCGTCGATGGGCACGATTCCCGCGCGCATTCCGAGGTCGAAGGCCTCCCGAGCCCTCGCCTGCAAACCCTGGAGGGCGGGTACGATCGCGTCGAGGCGCGACCTCGGGCAGAGCATGGTTGCGCCGTCGCCGCCGAACACAAAGGGCAGCTCGAGGTCTGGGACCGCGTTGCGAACAGCTACGATCGACGCGACGCCCAGGGCGTTGACGTCCTTGTAGCGCCCCGCTTCGATCGCTGCCGTCGACCCCTCGACGTCGGTGATGAGCAAGGCCCAGCTATCGGGTGCGGGCCGGTACGACGCGAGGTCGGGCACCTCCACGAACCGTTCGAGGGCCGGGAGCTGTGCAAAGAACCGCTCGTCCGCCACGCGCCGACGATAGCACGCCGCCGGACCTCAGGCGGGCACGCGGAGCTGCACGCGGACGTCCGGCTGCACCTTCAGCGCGCCGAGCATCGCGGAGAAGGGTTTGATGCCGAAATCCGGTTGGTGAAGCGTCACTTCGGTCTGCCACCAGGACCCCTCGCGCCGCACTTGGGCGACGATGGGCCGGGTGACCCCGTGAAGGGTCAGCTCGCCGCGGACCGTGGCCTGGTCGGAGTCGCGGGCGACCTCCGTCGAGCGAAAGGTGATCGAGTCGTAGCGCTTCGTCTGCAGGACGTCCGCGCGGATGTTCTTCTTGATCTTGGCCTTGTCGCTCTCGCTCAGCACGCTCGGGTCGTCCTGGCCGTCCTTTCGTGCGCACACGACCCGCAAGGAGCTCGGGTCGAAGCGGCCCTCGATCGCGTCTTCGGCGACCGTCAGCTCGAAGGTGGCGACGCGGAGCTTGAGGTCGTGGGCGACCTTCGACAAAAGCCCCTCCTTGAAGGTGTAGACGAGGCACTCGGCGTCGGCGGCGGTGTAGGTCGGCATGCCCCCGCTCTAGCAGACATCGGCGCACTTCAGAAACCGAAGCGCGCGCTCCCTTCACCAGGCGGTGCCCATCGGACGCGCGCAAGCCCAGCGCTTCCGATGCAGCTCTGCTCAGCCGGAGGTGCGATGTGCCCGCGAAGGATGCTCCCGGGCATCAGGCGAGGTATTGCGGCGGGCGGTCCGCTCAGAAGCGAACCCCGGCCCGCCCGGCCACCCCCATCGAGAGCGCGCCGCCGCCGCTGCTCAGGTACATGAGCTCCGGCAGCGACGCCTCCACGTAGAAGCCTCCCGCGAGGTTGTAGGCGAGCACGGCGCTCACACGGCCCATGAATGCGGCGCGCCGGTTGCCCGTCGTGGCGCGGAACAGGCCCAACTCCACGGACGCGCCCAAGTGCAACGGCGTCGTCCAGGGGCTGAAGAGGTAGGCCGCCCCCCCAAAGATCGACAGGCCCGCCGCCGCGCCGAAGGTGAAGTCGATGCCCCCCCGGAGCTCGAAGCCGTCCAGCCCTTCGAAGCCGCGCCCGATCCGTAGCGCGAAGGTGCCCAGCACGCCTCCGTCGCCGCCGCTGAGCAGGAGCGGGCGCAGCGCGAGCCCAAGCTGCACGAGGTTCAGCCCGTCCGCCGTCCCGTAGCGGTCCCGGTGTTCGAAGGCCTCCTGCTCGCGCCGGGCACGCTCGGCGGCTTCACGCTCGGCGGCCTGCCGGCGGGCTTCTTCTTCGGCCTGCCGGCGGGCTTCTTCTTCGGCCTGCCGGCGGGCTTCTTCTTCGGCCTGCCGGCGGGCTTCTTCTTCGGCTTCGGCCTCGACCTGGCGCCCCTCGGCGTCTTCCCCCGCCAAGCTCAGCGCCTCGTCGCCGAGGCCCTCGGGGCGGAGCATCGCGCGGAGGATCTCTTCGAGGCGCCGGTTTTCGTGCGCCCGTCGGACCTCGGCGTCGAGCTCCTCGACCCGCGTCTGCGCCGCGTAACCGACGCGCAACGTGAGGTAATAGGCGCGCTGGCCGTGATCGTGGACGATGGGCACGACCACCCACTGGGCCCGCTGCAGCTCGGCGATCGCGCGCATCTCGTTGGCGGTCTCGGGGAGGGCGTCGGCCGCCATGTCGAAGCCCGCCGCGCTCTCGGTGAGCGCCTCGTGGTGGAGCTGGCGGACCGCCTCGACGACGGCGTCCTCGATCCGTTCGAGCTCGAGGGTTGGCGCGTCACCGGTCGCCCGGAGGACCACCACCCGGTCCGCGCGCGCAGTGCCTGCGGACAACAGCGCGGCCAGGACCCAACCGAGCGTTACCTGCTGTCGCAGCCGCGCGGCGATCCGAGAACCACGGTTCACGAGCATGGGATGGGATCGCATCGAATCCTCTTCGGAGCAACTAACGTGCCGCGCACACGGGCGTCGTCAGCCGAGCGCCGCGATCACCTCCGGAGGCGCCTGGACGAGCTCGATCAGCACTCCTTCGCCGCCGAGGGGGCTCTGCTCGTTGCCTCTGGGGTGGATGAAGACGATGTCGTGGCCGGCGGCGCCGGGCCCGATCTCGCCCGCGAAGCGCACCCCCTGGGCGCGCAACCAGTCGACCGCCGCGCGCAGGTCGTCCACCCAAAGTCCGACGTGGTTGAGCGGCGGCTGGTGGACCTTGGGACGCCCGCTGGGGTCGAGGGGCTGCATCAGGTCGACCTCCACGGCGTGAGGACCACGGCCGAGGGTGAGGATGTCCTCGTCCACGTTGTGTGCTTCGCTCCGAAAGGTACCGGTCGGGGTCAGGCCCAAGACGTCGACCCAGAGGTGGCGAAGGCGGGTCTTGTCGGCGCCGCCGACGGCGATCTGTTGGACGCCGAGGATCCGGAACGGTCGGTCGCTCATGGTGGGGCTATAGCGCAGTTTCGGGAGCGCTCGAGCGAGCCCGCGCTCTTGCCCGGTTCGCCCCGGCGCGCCACGATGCGGCCACCGTGACCACGCCGAAGACGTCTCTGACGGGGATCAAGCCCACGGCCACGCCGCACCTCGGCAACTACCTGGGCGCGATCCGTCCGGCCCTGCGGCTCGCCGAGCAGTACCGGACGATCTACTTCATCGCCGATTACCACGCGCTGACCACGCTCCGCGATCCGCAGGCGCTGCAGGGCTACATCTACGACGTCGCGGCGACCTGGTTGGCTTGTGGCCTCGACCCGGAGCGGACCATCTTCTTTCGCCAGTCGCAGGTCATCGAGGTCTTCGAGCTCGCGTGGATTCTCGCGTGCCTCTTCGGCACGGGCCACCTGCTGCGCGGCCACTCCTACAAGGATGCGATCGCCAAAGGTCAGAAGGATCCGAACGCGGGCATCACGTTCTATCCGATCCTCATGGCGGCGGACATCCTGCTCTACGACACCCACGTCGTCCCCGTCGGCAAGGACCAGAAACAGCACCTGGAGGTCGCGCGAGATCTCGCTGGGCGCTTCAACCATCATTTCGGGCCGACCCTCGTGGTCCCCGAGCCGCTCATCGGCGAGGCGCCGCTCGTCCCCGGGACCGACGGCACCAAGATGAGCAAGAGCAAGGGCAACACGATCCCCCTCTTCGCGCCGCCCAAACAACTGCGCAAGCTCATCATGAGCATCAAGACCGGATCCGAGGGGCTCGACGATCCCAAGGACCCGGACCGCTCCACGGTGTGGCAGCTGTGCCGGCAGCTCGCGCCCGAGGCCGCCGGTCCGATGGCCGAGAAGCTCCGCCGCGGTGTGGGCTACGGCTGGGGCCACGCCAAGCAGGACTTCTTCGAAGCCCTCGACGCGGAGCTCGGGCCGATGCGGGAGCGCTTCGAGGCGCTGCGAGGTGACGAGGCCCAGCTGGATGAGACACTGGCGGCGGGCGCTGCCAAGGCGCGCCCCATCGCCCAGGCGACGATGGCCCGCGTGCGCGAGGCCGTCGGCATTCGACGGCCGCCGTGCCCCCCGAAGGAAACGCTGCGGCTCAAGAAGAGCGGAGGTGGCGGCTAGCTAGAGCTCATCTCAAGATCCCTCGTCGCCGCTGTGCGGCCCGCACGCCCTCTGCCGCCATCCTCTCACCTCGACAGGGCTCGGCATTTCCCTCGGTTCGCGGATGCGCCGCCGGTCCCGCCCAGTCCGCGGATCGATCGACGAATCGCTGTTGAGATGTGCTGTAGGTCACGCGGTGACCGCCGCTGCGACGAAGGAGGAGCCATGCAACGAAGGCCTGCGTCGGTGCTGCGCGTCCTCCTCGGTTCGGAGGCCGCCTTGGGCCGCACCGAGGCGCAGCAGCGCCTGGCGGAGCTCGGCGCGACGGTGGAGTGCGCGCTCGAAGCCCCGGAGCAGGCGCGCTGGGCTCTGGGCGCGAGCGTCGAGGGGCTGTCGTGTCAGGTGTGGATGGAACCGACGCCTCCACTCGACCTCGGCGGCGCGGTCGCCGCAGGCCTGATCGACGAAGACCAGCGTCGGGCGGCAAGGGACAGCTCGTTCTCGGTGCTGGTGCGTTGCGTGTTGGGCGAGCGGCCGCTGCGCGACTTCCACACGCAGCTCCGTGTGCTCGCGCGCCTCGCGCCCGCTGGCGTCTTGATCGTCGACGAGTGCTCGCGACAGATGCACCCGCCCCAGTGGCTCCAGGAGGTGGCCGCTTCGTCGACGCCTCCGAGCCCCCGCGCCCTCTACGCGCTGCACGCCGTCTCGGGCGACGGGCGGGTCTGGATCCACAGCCACGGCTTGCCGCGCTGTGGCTGCGTCGACCTCGACCTCTTGGAGGTGCCGGTGGACGACTGGCGCGCCTTCGTGCCGCTCGCCCAGGCCGTGGCCGCGCGGTGGATCGAGCTGGGACCGCCTCCGCAGGGGGAGGTGTTCGAACCCGGGCACGGGATCGCGCTCCTGTGGCTCCCGTGGCGAGCCGCCCTCGCCAAGGTCAAGCCGGTCGGCCCCGGCGGATCGGGCGACCGCGACGAAGCGCACGGAGGACCGCGCGCCGTCCTCTTTGCCGCCGAGAGGACCTGGACGGGTACGAAACCCCGCCCCATCGCCGCTCTCGCTCCCCGGCTGAACGGCGACCCGATCCTCTACGTGACGGACGGGGAGACCGAGCGGATGGCGCTGCTTGCTGCTGAGCGGCTGCCGCGGTTCGCGGCGCTGCTCGCTCGCCACGGCGCCGAGGAAGGTTGGCGTTTCCTCGCGAAGCTCGGCTACCCCCGTGACGGCGGCGACGAGGCGCAGCGGGAGCATCTTTGGTTCGAGGTGCACGCCCTGCACGGCGACGGGGCGGACGCCACGCTCCTGAGCGAACCCTACGATGTACGTAGCCTGCGCCCGGGGGAGCGTGGCGTTCACGATCTGGGCCTGCTCAGCGACTGGCTCATCATCGCGCCCTGGGGCGAGTTCGGTCCCGACGAGGTCGGAGCGTTGGAGGCCGCCGAAGGCCTGACCCACTGAACCGCGGGAGCCTCGAACACGCCCCACCGCTTCGGCAGACCGCTATGCTGGGCCGAATGTCGACCTTCCGCCTCTCGACGGAGCTGACCCCGAAGGGTGATCAGCCCAAAGCCCTCGCGGCCCTCGTCGAAGGGCTCCGCGAGGGCGCCAAGCACCAGTGCCTCCTCGGCATCACCGGCAGCGGCAAGACCTTCACGGTCGCGCAGGTCATCGCCGAGGTCCGCCGCCCGACGCTCATCATGGCGCCGAACAAGACCCTCGCCGCGCAGCTCTACGCCGAGATGAAGGAGCTGTTCCCGGACAACGCCGTCGAGTACTTCGTCAGCTACTACGACTACTACCAGCCCGAAGCCTACATCCCGGCGAGCGACACCTTCATCGAGAAGGACGCGATCATCAACGACGCGATCGATCGCATGCGGCACAGCGCGACCCGCGCGCTCCTCAGCCGCCGGGACGTGATCATCGTCGCGAGCGTCTCGTGCATCTACGGCATCGGCTCCGCCGAGTGGTACCACCAGATGCTCATCGAGTTGGAGGTCGGCCAGGAGCTCTTGCGCAACCGACTGCTACGGCGCCTCGTCGACATCCAGTACGAGCGCAACGATGTCGACTTCCATCGCGGCACGTTTCGGGTCCGCGGCGACACCGTCGAGGTTTTCCCGGCGCACTCCGACAAAGTCGCGGTGCGCATCGAGTACTTCGGCGACGAGATCGATCGCATCTGCGAGATCGATCCGCTCAAGGGCGAGGTGCTTCGAGAGCTCGAGCGCTACGGAATCTACCCGGGCAGCCACTATGTGACGCCCGACGAACACCGGAAGCGGGCCATCGAGGCTATCCGAGAGGAGCTCCGAGAGCGGCTCGCCGAGCTCGAAGCCGCGGGCAAGCTCCTCGAACGCCAGCGACTGGAGCAGCGCACCATGTTCGATCTCGAGATGCTCGAACAGATGGGCTACTGCCAAGGCATCGAGAACTACTCGCGGCACCTCTCGGGGCGCGCACCGGGGGAGCCGCCCCCGACGTTGATCGACTACTTCCCCGACGACTTCCTCATGGTGCTCGACGAGTCGCACCAGACCATCCCACAGATCGGCGCGATGTACCGCGGCGACCAGGCCCGCAAGAAGACGCTCGTCGCCCACGGCTTCCGGCTGCCAAGCGCCCTCGACAACCGTCCGCTGACTTTCGAGGAATGGGAAGCGCATGTCGGCCAGGCGATCTACGTGAGCGCGACTCCCGGCGACTACGAGCTCCAAAAGACCGAGGGGGTGGTCGTCGAGCAGGTGATCCGGCCGACCGGCCTGATGGATCCGGTCCTCGAGGTGCGCCCCGTCGCCAAGCAGGTCGACGATCTGCTCGGGGAGATCCGCGCGCGGGTCGAGCGCGACGAGCGGGTGCTGGTCACCACGCTCACCAAGCGCATGGCGGAGGACCTGACCGAGTACTACCTCGAGCTCGGGGTGCGCGTGCGCTATCTGCACTCGGACATCGACACGTTGGAGCGGATGGAGATCCTCCGTGATCTGCGGCGCGGTGAGTTCGACGTGCTCGTCGGCATCAACCTGCTCCGGGAGGGCCTCGACCTGCCCGAGGTGTCCCTCGTGGCGATCCTCGACGCCGACAAAGAAGGATTCCTGCGCAGCCCGCGCTCCCTCATCCAGACCATCGGGCGCGCCGCCCGGAACGCCGAAGGACGCGTGATCCTGTACGCCGACCGGGTGACCTCAGCGATGCAGCAAGCGATCGCCGAGACCGAACGGCGCCGAGAGCTCCAAGCGGCCTACAACGCCGAGCACGGCATTACCCCGCAAACGGTCCAGAAGGCGGTTTTCGATCTGGATCCCTCCATGGGGACGACCGACTGGTCGCCGGCGCCGAAGGTTCCAGGCGCGGGCGACGAGGTACCCCTTGCCGAGCGCCTCGAAGCGCTTCGCGCGGCGATGTATGAGGCGGCCGAGGAGCTCGACTTCGAGAAGGCCGCCCAGCTCCGCGACGAGATCAAGCGCCTCGAAGGCCACGACCGAGCGCCACGGTCGAAGCGCAAACGGCAGCGACCCCGTCGCTGAGCCGAGCGGCCTGGGTTTGCTCACGGAACAGACCCGCGCCGGTGGACGCGCCGATGCTCCTGCGTGGCGCCTGCGCGCGGCCGACACTAAACTGCCCCGCATGTTCCGCGGGTCGGTCGTCGCGGTGGCGCTCTGGGCGCTCGCCGGAGCCCCTGAAGTCGCTGCTCAGCGCCTCGTCGAGATCCGGTTCGTGCCCGCCGAGCGGGCACAGA
>JALVDI010000316.1 GCA_027009115.1 Polyangiaceae bacterium
GACAGTGCCGCGGTACTGCACGCGACCTACATCGAGCCGGCCGTGAAACAGCAGGCCGCGGCGGTTCAATTGGGGCTCGCCTACGGAACGTACCGCCACCGGTTGCGCAAAGCGATCGCCGAGCTGAGCTCGCTGCTGCGTTCCGGATGAAAGAGGGCCAAGCTCTCCGCCCGCCGGCACCTGGGCGGCGCACAGAACGCGCGGGCCGGTCGCCATGCCCTCAGGACGTGCTCCCGAGGCAAAACTGACAGCAGGGTGGGGTGGAGTGCTCATCGGGCGTCACACGCTACCGGCACCGCAGGGTGGCGTGAACGTCGCAGCTACCGGGAGGCCTCCATAGGGCCCGAAAATCACCTGTGTTGGGGATGCCGTTTGGCTCGCGCCGCCGATCGCGCGACCTCGTCCGAGGCGATTCGCGCACGCGGAGTGCGGGGTCGCGGGCGGAGCGCAGAGTCGAGCGGACGGTGTTCGCGCCGGCTGCGCGTTCGAAGCTCCGCCGGAGCGGTGAGCCGCTTCGGTCGTGAACGACGGCGGCGTGCGGCCGTGCCTGCGCCGATCCGCGCGAGGGTGTCGCGGTCGCCGGCGGCCGAGTCCCTACGGTGTGTGGGGGAGTGCGGATCGTGGACGGGCGGTCTTTCAGGCGACGCGGCGCTGTTCGTCGTAGAAGCGGGCGAGCTGCAGCAAGAGCACGCTGGTGGGGACGCCGATGCCGTCGGGGCGGTCGACGGGCTGCACCCGCATCTCGAACTCACCTTCTTCCCACTGGCAGACTTCCCCGATGAGCTTGCGGCGCGAGGCGTTCGATCCGGTCTCGTCGGCGTCGACGATCTGTCCGTCGCGGATGTAGATGGTGACCACGCGGTCGTCGCGTTGCGCGACGAGGACGGCGCTCATGCGCTCCATGGCCGCGAGGGAGAGGAGCGAGGGAGCACGCACGCGGCTGAGGCTGCCGAGGAAATGGCGCGCGGGTTCGGGGCTGGGGCCGACGAAGGTGTTGCGCTCCTTGTGCACTTCGAAAACGGTGCGGAAGGTGCCCTTTGTGGTCGGACGGCTGCGGAGCGCCTGGCCGCTGAGTCGCACGGTGCCGCCTTCACGGGTCGGGACCTCGATCTTGATCGCCTCGCCCTTACGAAGCTGCCACTCGGTTTCGACCGTGACGCTGCGTATGCCGCCTTGGCGGCGAACCCCGGGGGGCTCGGATGCGGGGCGCACGCCGTCGGTGTCGTAGCGGATCTGCGAGCGGGCGACGTGGACGAAGAGCATCGCGACGGCCTCTCGCTGTGTCGCGTCCGCAGGCTGCAAGTCGAAGGCGACGTCGCCCACGCCGGCGTCCTGCTGCTCGTCGGGCGCGCGGAAGACGCGTACCACTCGCGCGGGCACGGTGACGGCGTGCTCGCGGTCGCGGGTGGCGATGCGGAGCATGTGGATCGAGCCGACCTCGCCCACATCCACGCCCAGGCGCTCGATGCGCACGCCGGTGACGGAGAGGTCCCCCCGGCGCATGGCGGGACGACGCTCGAGGCCAACGACCTGGAACTCCAAGGAGGCTCGGATGCGGGGGGCTCTGCGACGCTCGATTCCCATGCCTCAGGGCTCGGCCGATCGACGCCCGAGCTTTACGTTTCGTGCACGCTGCCCTTGGTGTCAGCGCCCAAGGCGGTCCCGCAGCGCTCGAAGCCGGGCGCGTCCTTCGGCGTCCAGGGCGCGCCCTGCGAGGGCGCGATCGATGGCGGCGAGCGCCGCGGGTCCGTAGAGGCGGGCGAGGAGCTCGGCGGCGCGGCGGCCGGCGGAGTCCGTCGCGGCCAGGCGGACCAGGTCGTGCTGCATTCGCGGATCGAAGCGCGCTGCCGGATCGACCCGTGCGGCGAGATCGTAGCGCTCGAGGGCGGCGCTCCACCAGCCCTTGGCCATGAAGTGCTGCGCCAGCAGCAGGTGCGGCCGGGGGTCGTCGCGGTGCGCGCGTACGTAGCGTTTCAGTGCTCGCTCGGTCCCACTGGAGAGCGGCCTGCCCTGGACGACTCGGCGCCGGCTGCGCGCGAGCAGGCGGACGGAGCGTCTTTGCCATGGGTTGCGTCCGGGTGGAAGAAGCGCTGCCTGGCCTGGGGAGTCGGAGGCGGTTTCGCCGGCAGACTCGGCAGACTCGGCAGACTCGGCAGACTCGGCAGACTCGGCAGACTCGGCTGCGGAGCCCTCCGAGGGCGCGGGGGGTAGCGCGAACTCGTAGGAGTCCGCGGCCTGTGGCGTCGCCGGGTTGGACTCCGCGGAAGGGCCCCGGCCTTCCGAGCTTTGGGCGCGATCCCCCGTGGCGTGCGCGCCCAACGCCACCAGCCCGGCGACGGCGCCGACGACCCCGACGAAGAGCATGAGCGCGCCCAGGATGCGGAGCGCACCGGAGGAGCGGGGTGACTTCGCACGTGGGACCGCGGCCACCGTCGGCGCCTCCGCCGACACGGTGCCCCCTGAAGCCGGCGCTTCCGTGACGAAGGGGTCGGGTAGCTCTTGCACGGCGCGGCGCATCTCGGCGGCCGACTGGAATCGTTCGGCCGGATCCTTGGCGAGGGCTCGCTCCAGGAGCCGTCGCAGCGCGGGCGTCTCCCGTGCCGGGGCCTCGCATTCGGAGAAGCTCGGCACCGGCGCCGTCAGGTGCTGGCGTACGATCTCCGGGAGCGTGCCCTCGAAGGGGCGGCGCCCGCTGAGCATCTCGTACAGGACGATGCCGAGCGAATAGAGGTCGCTGCGCGCATCCGCGAGGCCTCCGGTCGCCTGCTCCGGGGACATATAAGCGGGCGTGCCGAAGGCGACCCCGGAGCGCGTCAACACGTCGCCCGCCTGCCCAGGTTCGACGTCGATGAGCTTCACGAAACCGAAGTCGAGCAGCTTCGGGAAGGCGTCGTCGTTCGGCAGGTCGAGCAAGAAGATGTTGTCGGGCTTGAGGTCGCGGTGGACGAAGCCCTGCCCGTGCGCGAAGGCCAGCGCGTCGAGGATGCGCAGGGTGGCGCGGCGGGCGCGCTCGGGCGCCAGCGGTCCGTCCTCGACGATCAGTTCGCGGAGCGAGCGTCCTTCGAGCAGCTCCATGACGATGTAGGGGCGGTCCCCGGCGAAGCTGAAGTCGAGGATGGTGACGATGTGCGGGTGCTTGAGGGCGGCGAGGGCCTTGGCCTCGCGCTCGAAGCGCGGGCGCATCATCGAGTGCTCGCTGAACTTCTCCTGGAGCATCTTGATGGCCACGGCGCTGCCGAGCTTCAGGTGCCGTGCGCGGTAGACCCAGCCGACGCCGCCTTCCCCCAGCTGCCCTTCGAGGCGGTAGCGTCCTTCGAGGACCTCGCCGATCGCGGGGGGGCCTGGGCCCGGGTCGGACGGGTCGGGCGTCGCCATGGCCGGAGGGTAGCAAGGGGCCTGGGACCCCGGAACGATTGCCGGGGAGGTGCCCTCGCCCCACGGCCTCCCCGGCGTTCGGGCGCGCGCTCTTTTCCCGGGGGCGCGGTGCCTGTGGGGGCTTGCCCGACGGGTGCGCGCTCGAGTTGGGCGATCGGGTGCGGCGGCTTGACACCCCGGGTCCCCTTGGCCAGGGTGGCGGCGAGTTGGGTCGAAGGTGGGGCGCAGGCCCCGCTGGAGGCAAGCGGCCGGAGAGACAGCCGACCGCGAAGAGGGAAGCCGGTGAGATTCCGGCGCGGACCCGCCACGGTGAGTGGGCCCATGCCTTCGTCACTCCGCACGTTTCGGTGCGGGAGCCACTGGGCGACCGGGAAGGCGACGAAGGACACGGTCCCGAGCCCGGAGACCTGCCCGACATCGTTCGCTCCCAAGTCGCCTCGGGGATGGCGGCCGGAGACGTCGGGCGCGCTCCAAGGCTTCGGAGCTCGCTTGCACGGCTTCGGCGGCACCGTGGCGCGCCGCCACCGATGCGCTCCTTCCGCCGACATCTTGCCTCTGCCGTGCTCGTGGCCTTCGCTGCGGCGCAGCGGGTGCGTGCGCAGGAGGAGGGGGCGTCGGAAGGCGTCTTCGGGGCGAGGGCGGAGGCCGAGGCGCCGGTGGCGAGCACCAACCCGCTCGACGAGACGGCCGCCGGGACCGTCGCGAGTGCCCGAGACCGCGCCGCTGCCGGTACTCCGCTGCACGAGCTCCTCGAGGAGGTCCCCGGCACTCACGTCGCGCAGACGGGCGGGCAGGGCGCGTTCGCAGCCGTCGCGCTCCGAGGGGCCGCCCTCGCTCAGACGACCTACCTCCTGGGGGACCTCCCGCTCTCAGGGCCGGACACGGGCGCGTTGGACCTGAGCCTCTTTCCTCTCGGGGCCTTCGAGGGCGTCGAGGTGTACCGCGGCGGCGCGCCCGCGTGGCTCGGCGCGGGGGCCATCGGTGGGGTGGTGCGGTTGCTGCCCCGGGCCGCCCGCAGGAGCTCTCTGGGGCTCACCCTGACCGGCGGGAGCTTCGGGAGCTGGCGGATGGTCGCCGACTCCGCCGTCTCCCGGGGGCCGCTCTCCCTCGTTGGCAGCGTGGGGTTGGATGGCGCCGAGAACGACTACCCCTACCGCTTCGACAACGCGACCCTCTTCGATCCTTCCGACGACGACGAGCGGCGCCGCCGCAACGCTCAGACCCTCGGTGCGCACGGTCTGGTGCACCTGCGGGCCGAGGTGGGCGAAGAGGGCCGGCTGGACGCCGTCGTCTTGGGGGTGTCGCGTCGCGGAGGCGCCCCCGGGCCTGGCGCGTCGAGTGCTCTGAAGGCGTCCCTGTCGCGTGCGCGGCTCTTGGGCAACGTCGGCTACGTGCAGCGCTTCGCTCGCGGGCGGTTGCAGCTCGCCGCCGGCGGAGGCGTCGAGCGGCGGCGTTTCCTCGACCGCTTCGGCGAGATCGGCCTGGGCTTTCAGGACACGGACGACCGGATTGGGGACGTGGCCCTGCGCGCCGCCGGAGAGCTGACGGTGGCTCGTTGGTTGGACTTGACCGTCGTTGGTGTGGCCCGCTGGGACTCCTACCGGCCCGAGAACCTGCTCGGCCGGGAGGCGGGGGACTCGACGCGCTGGACGCTCTCGGGAACGACGGAGCTCCGCGCCCACGGGAAGCTCGGGCGGTGGCGCTTCGCGCTGCGGCCTTCGGTGCGCGTCGAGCACGCCCGGACGGAAGCGCTCGGGCTACGGCACAACATCGAGCAGCGCTACGCCAGCGAGCTCACGCGGCCGACAGGGCGCCTCGGTGTCCTCCTTGCGCCTCATCACGCCGTCTCCTTCGTGGGATCGATCGCTTCCGGTTCGCGCTTTCCGAGCATCTGGGAGCTCTTCGGAGATCGGGCGGCCATCGAGCCGAGCCCCGACCTGAAGCCCGAGCGCGGCCGCAGCGCGGACGTGGGGGTCGTGGCACGAGGGGCCGCCGGGGCGCTGTCGGCCACGCTGGAGCTGCGCTGGTTTCGTCTCGACATGGCCCACTTCATTCGGCCGCGGCCGCTGTCGCAGGAGACGGTGAAGTACGAGAACGCGGAGGGAGCGCAGGTGCGCGGCCTGGAGGCCGGGAGCCAGGGGCGCGTCGGCGAGCACCTGCGGTGGGTCGGGACGCTCACCTGGATCCGGAGCGAGCACCTGGGCAGCGAGCTGAACTGGCGCCCGCGGCTGCGGGCCATGGGGCGGGTGGAGCTCCGCAGCGGGCCCCTCGGCCCGTTCCGGGATCTCGTCGCCTTCACCGCGTTGGTTCACCGGGGGCGTTACTACGACGACCCGGCGAACCTCGTCTCGGTGCGGGGTGCGAGCTGGCTGAGCGCCGGCGTCCGGGCCGACCTCGATTGGGGCCTCTCGATGCTCTTCACCGCCCGCGATCTCTTCGATCGGCGGGGCCAGGACTACGTCGGCTACCCACTGCCGGGTCGCCGCTATGCGTTTTCGATTCGATGGCGAATGGAGCTTTGAACATGCGTTGGATGAGTGTTTTTGTGGTTCTCTTGGTGGCTTGCGGGGACGACGACGGGGGCGGTGTGGACGCCGCGATGGACGTCGGTCCCTCCGTCGATGGGGCGATGGTCGACGCGGCCCAGTCCGACGGATCGCTGCCGCCCCCGGATGCTGGGGCGGACTCGGGCATGGATTCGGGGCTGCCCAGCGAGTGCCCGGCCGGGGAGAGCATCGCAGACCCCCTCACGGGTACGCCGGGCTTTGCGGTCGTCGGTTCGGACTACACCAGCACGAGCATCGCCGTGCTGAATGCGAGCGGCGACGTGCTCGCCGAGGAGTGGATCGACTCGGGGACCATGGCGCCGGGCCTCGTCGCGAGCCTCGGCGGCGACATCGTCCTGCCGGCGCCCATGGCGGGCACCTTGGGGCTCCTCGACCGCTTCGGTGCCGATGTCGCGACGCGTGTCTGCTTCGATGGGACGCTCATCGGTCAGCTGCGCCTGGGGCCGGCGGAGGGCTTCCGTGTGAACGCCCACGACTGGGTGGTCGTCGGGCCGAACCTCGCCTGGGCCACGCGTTACGAGCGCAACCCGGACATGATGGCGGCGCCCGAGGAGGCGGGCAACGACCTGCTTGGCTTCGATCCGCGGACGATGACCCTCACCGGCGACCGTATCGATCTCTCCGACTTCGACGCGATGGTCACCGGTCAGAACATGGGCAGCCCGGCGGAGGTCGAAGTCTCGGCGCGGCCCGATCGGGCGGTTCGCGTCGACGGACACGTCGTCGTGGGGCTCGACCGGCTGCCGGTGAATCTCTTCGGCGACGCGCGCGGCCACGGCGAGGGCACGGTCGTCCTCGTGGCCGACGACGGGACGGTCACGAGCCACACCTTGACGGGGCTGGCGAACTGTGGGCGGGTGCAGCCCGTGGCTGGGACCTCTGACGAGGTCCTCGTGACATGCACCGGCTACTCCGACCTCGGCTTCGGCGAGCCGACCGGCGAGCGAGCGACGGCGGGCCACGTGCGCCTCCGCATCGAAGGGGGCAACGCCACGGAGATCTCGTCCTGGCGCGCGGCCGACGACGCGACCTCGGCGATGGCGGTCTACGGGCCGGTGAGTCTCGGCGGCGACCGGCTCGTGGCCGTGGCCCCGGGCGAGTTCGATGGCTCGGTGGGCGATCGGCTCTTCGTGGTCGACCTGTCGAGCGGAGCGCAGACGGAGCTGCTCGAGGCCGGCGCCGCCTTCGTCCTCGGCGACGGGGCCTACGACGGCGACGAGCTGCTGCTCGTGCCGGACGCGAACGATGGGACGGTGCGCCGCTTCACGGTCACGGCCTCGGCCGTGACGGAAGGCACGGCCGTGCCGGTGGGTCCCGCTGCTTTGCCGCCGCGCTCCATCCGCATGCTGCGGCCATGACCGCCCGCTGGGCGCGTCGCTCGTCCTCCTGTGCGGGCGACGCGTCCTTTGGCGGCGACGGAACGCTCGGGCTATGCCGAGCGCCTTCGACGTGACGCAGCAGACGACGTGACGCAGCAGACGACGTGACGCAGCAGACGACGGGAGCACGGAGGGCCGAACTGGGCGCGCGCTGGCTGTGGCCGTTGCTGCTCGGGAGCCTCGTAGGGGCTGCGGCGGCGTCGCTCCTGGTGGGCGCGTCGGATCTTTCGGACCCCGAGCTGCGCACGACCCTGCTGCGCCTTCGCTCCGCGCGTCTTGCCGCCGCCTGTCTCGCCGGCGCCGCCCTTGCGGCCGGCGGCGTCGTGGTGCAGGGCCTCTTCCGGAATCCGCTCGCGAGCCCCTCGATCCTCGGCACCACCGCGGGGGCCTCCCTCGGGGGACAGCTCGCCCTCGTGGCTGCGCCGACGCTGGGGCTGACGGTGCTCAGCCCCGAGCTCCTCGTGCCGATGGGTTGCCTGCTTGGGGGGGGCGCCTCCCTCGCTGTGTTGCTGGGCTTGCTGAGGCTGACCGACGACCTCCTGGTCCTCGTGCTCACGGGGTTCATCCTCAGCTCCCTCTTCCTCTCGATCTCCGGGCTGTTGACGAGCCTTGCCCAGGACGACTGGTCCCTCGGCCGTGCCGTCGTGGCGTTCTCGCTTGGCGGCGTGAGCGGCGTCGGCTGGCGCACCGTTCGCCTCGCGGCGCCCCTCGTGGGCGTCGGCGCCGTCGCGTGCTGGGGGTGGGGGCGCTCCCTCGACTTGCTGCTCTCGGGCGAGGAGGAGGCGCGCTCCCTCGGTCTCGAGGTCGAGCCAGTCCGCCGGTGGGCCGCGACCTGGGTGAGCGTGCTGGTGGCGGGCGCCGTGGCCGTGGGGGGCAACGTGAGCTTCGTCGGGCTCGTCGTTCCACACGCCCTGCGCCCTTTCGCGGGCGTCACGCACCGGCGCTTGCTTCCGGCGGCGGCGGTGGGAGGCGCGGCGTTCGTCGCCCTCTGCGACGTGCTCACGCGCCTGCTCCCGGCGCGGGGCGAGGTGCCCCTCGGGGTCGTTACGGGCCTCATTGGGGCGCCGGTCTTTCTGGGGCTCCTGCTGCGAGCCCGGCGCGCGGAGGTGGACGGTGGTTGACCTTCGGGCCAGCGGCGTGACCCTGCGCCGTCGCGGCCGGGTCGTGCTCCGTGCCGTCGATCTGCACGCCCGCGCTGGGCGGCTGACGGCCATCCTCGGACCCAATGGCGCAGGCAAGAGCTCCCTGCTGCGGTGCCTCGGCGCCTTGCTCCCCTTCGAAGGTCAGGTGCGCGCGGGCGACGCGGAGGTTCGCCGGATGGACGCGCGCCGCCGCGCCAGGACTCTGGCGTTCGTCCCTCAGCGTTCCGAACTGCGGGCTGCTCTCGGTGTGCGCGAAGTCGTCGCTCAAGGGCGTTTCGCCCACGGAGGGGGCGGACACGAGGCGATCGAGCGGGCTCTCGAGGAGGCCGGCGCGACCGCGCTGGCGGGGCGACGTTTCACCGCGCTCTCCGTTGGGGAGCAGCAACGCGTGCTCCTTGCCCGGGCCCTCGCGACGGAGGCGCCGGTGCTGCTCCTCGACGAGCCGACGGCGGCGCTCGACGTCCACCACGCGCTGAAGACCTTTGCCCTCTTGCAGCGGCTGGCGGCCGCGGGCCGGACCCTCGTGACCGTGGTCCACGACCTGGCGTTTGCGCGGCGCTTCGCCGACGACGCGCTCCTCCTGGCGGAGGGGGAGGTGGTGTGCGCCGGCGCCGTGGAGGAGGTGGTCGCGCCCGGCCCCGTCGGGGAGGTCTACGGCGTCGCGATGCAGGAGGCGGCGGAGGTTCGCTTCGAGGAGCTCACGCCGTGAGGTTCGCCGGGCCGAAGCTTGCAGCTCTCAACGCGGGGGCGCTCGTCGCGGCCCTTGGGCTCGGCGCCGGCCTGGCCGGCCTGGAGCCTTCCCCGGCGAGCTCTTCGCCCACGCCTACGCCGGGCGCGGCCCTTGCCGATGCGACAGGGCAGCGGGTCGCGATCCGCGCTTACGAGCGCATCGTGAGCGCGAGCACGATCGCCGACCAGGTGCTCGTCGAGATCCTGCCGCGGCGCCGGCTGCTCGCGGTCACCGCGCACACCCACCGCAACAGCCCGACGCCGTGGCGCTACGAGGGGCTCGGGGCCCTGGAGGCTGCCGACGACGTCGAGGCGATCCTTCGGCTCCGGCCGGATCTGGTGGTGGTCAGCAACGTGATGGAGTCCAGGCGCGTGGCGCGGCTGCGGGAAGCCGGAGCGACGGTCTTCGACCTCGGACCGATGGAGGGGCTGGCGTCGCTGCTCGAGGACGTGCGTGCCCTTTCGACCTTGGTGGCGGTCCCCGAGCGGGGTGAGGCGCTGGCGGGGCGTCTGACCCGCCGCTACCGGAACATCGCCGACGGCCACTTCGTGGGCGCGGGCATCTACCTTGGCGTCGTCGGCGGCCAGCTCTACGGCGGCGCCGCTGGGACGAACTACCACGACGTGCTCGCCGGCGCCGGCCTGCGCGACCTCGCCGCCGATCGGGGCCTGCGAGGCTGGCCTGTGCTGACGAGCGAGGAGGTCCTCGCCCTCGATCCGCCATGGGTGGTGACGAACGCAGGGCAGGAGCGGGCGCTCTGCGGGCGGCCGGGGCTGGAGGCCCTCGCGGCTTGCCGGGGCGGACGCGTGGTGGGGATCGACGAGCGTTACCTCGGCGATCCGGGGTTCGGTCTCGTCGAGGCCGCCGAGCTCTTGCACGAGCGGCTCACCGGCGCGCTCTAGCAGGCCGTCTCAAGAACGCTCGTCGGTGCTCCGCGGCTTGCGCACGCCCTCTGGCGCCATCCTCTCGCCTCGACAATGCTCGGCATTCCCTTGGCTCGCGGACGCGCCACCGGTCCCGCCCAGTCCAAGGATCGCTGTTGAGGCACGCTCTGGCCCCGGCGGCCCAGCGCCGACCGCGATGGATCGCGAACGGGAGGAGGCCTGGCGGGAGCGCGGGGCGAGGTCGCGAGGCGCGGGGTCGCGCCTGGACGTGAGGTGTGCAGAGGCATCGCGGCCCTGCCCTTAGCCCTGGGCGTCCTGGGGCGGGGCCGGCGCCTCGTCGAGCTCGGCGACGCGCGCCTCGAGCCAGGCGCGAAGCTCGTACATCTGGGCGCTTCCAAGGCCCTGGCCGACGAAGGACGCTCCGTAGACCAGGCCGGCGAAGAGGAGAGCGAGGGGCGTGAGGTAGAGCGCCCAGGGAGACTGCTGGGCGACCCACTGGCTGACGCCGTAGACGAGGCAGCCGACGGCGAAGAGCACGCTCACGCTGTAGAGCGCCACGTAGAGCGTCCAGATGTGGGGGTCGGGTCCGAAGCGGGCCCGGAGGCGAGCCCCTTCGCCCTCCGGGACGACATCGACGGTGAGCTGCGGCGACCAGAGATGACGTCGTTCGTGGGGCACCGTGAGCTCCAGACGGCTGGGAGGGACCACCAAGCCTCGCACCTGGGTGGAGCTTTCGAGGGCGCGGCGGGCGGCGTCGAGAAAGGCTGCCGGGGGTCGCGCCGAGTGCAGCTCGAAGCGCGGCCGGGGGCGGGGGAGGGTCTCATCGATCCTCTCGGGCGTGTTCGTTGCGTCGCTCATAGTTCTGTGTGCCGCGGGTCACGCGCACTCCCTCAGCGGCTCTCCAAACCCTCGGCGCCGCGGAGCAGGGGAGCTGCCGCCGCCCGCTTTGCCCCCTCGTCGCCTCTACGACAGTCAGCGGCCCTGGCCATTGCACCTCCTCGTTTTTTGACGAGCTCCAGCATACACCGGTGCGTGCGCCCGCATCCGCCGGCGCTTCGACCTCGCCTGCGCGGTCGTCCGGCAGCGGCGGTTCGACCTCGCCTACGCGGTCGTCCGGCAGCCCCCGTTGCC
>JALVDI010000317.1 GCA_027009115.1 Polyangiaceae bacterium
GCTTTGGCGAAGGCCACCTCGTCGAACCCCACGAGCACGAAGTCCCCTCCGTCGACGAGGGGCCGCTTGATGAGCTTTCCGTCGGCGGCGAGAGCGGCGAGGGCCTCCCCGTCGGACATCCCGGGCAGCTTCTTGGCGAAACCCCCGGCCCGATAGGACCGCCCGGAGGTGTTGAAGAAGCGCCGGAGCGGGAGCCCCGAACGCTGCCAAAGGCTCGCCAGCGTCGCCTCGCTCGGGGGCTCGTCCACGATCGGCACAGTCCGGTAAGCGATGCCGTGGGCGTCGAGCCACTTCGAGGCCTTGCGGCACGTACCGCAGCGCTCGTAGAGATAGACGGTGGGCGTCATGGCGCCCGGGATGCCCCAAAGCGGCAGACCGGTCAAACTCACCCATGGCTGCCAGATCGGCGCCCCCAAGGGGCGCGGGTCGTGATATCAACGAGGCATGGGCACGGGCACGCTTCCCTGGCTCGACGCACTCTACGAGGTCCTCGACACCGACTACGAAGAAGTGCCCGACCGCCAGAGCGCCGACGACATCTGGCCACACGTATCGTCGATGACGCCTGTCGAGGCGCTGGCCTGGGTCCTCGTCCAGGAGATGGGAACCGAAGGACTCGAAGGTTTGGCGCCGTTGCTGGACCGGCCCGGGGGCGAGCGACTCTACCACGCGGCGGTGGCGCTGACGCACGCCCCGCCCTATGTGGCGCAGGGGTCCTTCGCGGACGCGGGCGTGCCCGCGCCGGAAGGGCACCCGGAAGCGCGCTACCTCACACGCATGCGCGACTACGCGGCCAAGGGCGAGAACGATCGGACCTGGTTCTTCGATGGCGGCGTCCTCTACTCCATGAGCGCCGCGGGCAAGATCGCCAAGGAAATCGACGACCCCGAGACCTTCGTGCATGCGCTCCGCTCCGCACTGCTGTGAGCCCTTCGGCCGCCGGGCTCCGCAGGCCACGGCCGCGCCTCCAGGGCCTGCCGCCTCGCGCCCCGTGAGCGTCGCCTCATGACCGCCCCGGGGCTCCTGTGGGTGGTGGCGACCCCCATCGGCAACCTCGAAGACATCACGCTGCGCGCGCTGCGCATCCTTCGAGAAGCGGACGCGATCCTCGCCGAGGACACACGGCACACCCGCCGGCTGCTGCATCATCATGGGATCGACACACCGCTGCGCTCGCTCCACGCCCACACGGCCCCGGCCAAGCTCCTCGCCCTCGCCGCGGAGGTCGCCGGCGGCGCCCACTTCGCGCTCGTGACGGACGCAGGCACGCCGGCCGTGAGCGACCCCGGCCGACAGCTGGTCACGGAGGTACGCGCGCGAGGGGGACGCGTCGAACCGATCCCCGGACCGAGCGCAGCGCTCGCGGCCGTGTCGGCCTGTGGCCTGCGCGCCGATCGCTTCCGCTTCCTCGGGTTCCTCCCGCGGTCGTCGGGCAGACGCCGGCGCCACCTCCAAGAGCTCGCCGACGACCCCGCGGCGCAGATCCTCTTCGAGTCGCCCCGCCGCCTGCCCGCTCTCCTGCGCGACCTCGCGCCCCTACTCGGTGACCGGCGCGTCGCGGTATGCCGAGAGCTGACGAAGATGCACGAGGAGATCGCGACGGGGACCGCCGCGGAGCTGGCCGAGCGCTTCCCCGAGACGCGAGGCGAGATCACGCTGGTCGTCGAGGCCGCCGATCGCGACGAAGGGCCTCGGGACGGGGACATCGACGCCGACCGAGTGCTGCGCGCGGGGCTCCGCGCGGGCCGAAGACCCGGCGCCCTCGCCAAGGAAGTGGCCGCTACCGGGGCGATGTCCCGCTCCGAGGCCTACGCCCGCCTCGTCGCCCTCCGCGGCGTCGATGAGCAGGAGTAGGGCTGCGCCCCTGGGCCGTGGTAGCTTAGAGCGCATCTCAAGACCCCTCGTCGCCGCTCCGCGGCCTGCGCACGCCCTCTGCCGCCATCCGCTCGCCTCGAGAATGCTCGACATTCCCTCGCCTCGCGGATGCGCCAGCGGTCCCGCCCATTCCACGGATCGATCGACGATCGTTTTTGAGATACGCTCTAGCGCCGATGCCGGTCTTCGCTTCGTGGCTGCGCCTCCTGTCGAGCGTAGCCCTCGCCACCAGCCTCCTCTCCTGCGCCCCGGCGGAGCCTGCCCCGCCGGTGGACTTCGCGACCGCGTGGCTGACCCCGACGGGCACCATCCCGGAGGGGGTTGAACGGCTGCGGGTCGTCCGAGTGCTCAGCCCGAGCACGCAGATCGATCTCTTCGAGCGCAGCGTGGGCAGCCTCGAAGACCTGGACGGAAACGGGCGGCGCGAGCTGGTCGTCGAAGGCCTCGAGGTCGGGCAGCTCGTGGACCTTGAGATCCAAGGCATTGGCGCCGACGGCTTGCCCCTGTACGTCGGGCGCAGCGGCCCTGTGTTCCTGAGCCACGGCGAACGCCGCTACATCGACGTCGCGATGTACCCCATTGGCCAGACCGCCGTCGATCGCTTCGAGCCGCCACCTGCACGGATGATGCTGCGAGCGACGACGCTCCGGGATGGGCGAGTGCTCGTCTCGGGGGGCTACGACCAGGTCGCCCCGACCGCCTGCCCGGAAGGGCTGCCCCCCACGACAGCGTGCTTCGCGCTCGAAGCATCCCGCGACGCCTGGCTCTACGATCCAGCGACCGCTCGTTTCCACCCGGTCACCGGCGGCATGCTCGTGCCGCGCGGGGGACACAGCGCCACCCTGCTGGAAGATGGCCGCGTGTTGATCGCGGGGGGCGCGCCCCGAGCGGTCCTGGCTCTGGCGCGCGTCGGGGACTTCGACGACGCGCGGGAGATCTTCTTCTTCCCGGAGGACCCGCACGCGAGCTTCGAGCTCTTCGAACCCGCCCTCCACACCGAACCCGAAGACACGGAGCGTGACGGGGATCCGGGCGCGGGTGCCTTCGTCTCCGGCGACGGGGGCACGGCGCCCGGCCCGCTCAACCACCCTCGGTTCCTGCACGCGGCCACGGCGTTGCCCAACGACGGTGGAAGGGTGCTCCTCGCCGGCGGCTACGGAGGGGGCGAGGCGACCTACGAGATCTTCGACGCGCGCAAGCCCGGCGGGGCCGGCGTGTACGCAGGCGGGGGGGCGCTCGGCACGAG
>JALVDI010000318.1 GCA_027009115.1 Polyangiaceae bacterium
CGCCTTGGGACGCGCTTTTCCACAGCGCGAAGTCGGCGGGGTGGCGCTTGCGCGAGGCTTTCTCTTCGTCGAGGCGGCCCGAGGCGCCGGCTTCCATCTTCGAAAGGTCTCGGTGGCTCAGCTTGCCGTAGCCCTCGAAGGTCTCGACGGCAAAGTACACGTCCCCGTCGGCTTCGTAGGCGTGTCCCTTGTCGATCAGGGTCTGCACCATCGCGAAGATCTGCGGGAGATGCTCGCTGACCTTGGGCTCCACGTCCGGATCGGCGTTCCCCAGGCGCCGCATGTCCTCCTGGTAGGCTGCGGTGAAGCGGGCGGCGAGGGTGGCCGGATCTTCGGCGTTGGCTTCGGCCCGCGCGAGGATCTTGTCGTCGATGTCCGTGATGTTGCGGACGTACTTCACCTCGAACCCCCGTGCGCGCAGGTGCCGTACGAGGACGTCGTATACGACGTAGCAGCGGGCGTGGCCGAGGTGCGCGTAGTCGTACACCGTCGGCCCGCAGACGTAGACCTTGGCTTTGCCTTCCTCTAGCGTCTCGAAGGGCTTCTTTTCGCCGCTGAGCGTGTCGTGCAGTCGAAGCATCGCGGCGCAGCATGCACAGGCGCCCAGCCACGGGCAACCTGCAACCCTCCTCGTTGGGAGGGCCGCCGCGCGGTGGTTGCGGCTACCCTGGCTGCCGATGGACTCTGCCGCCGTCTTCTCACCTCGACACTCGACAAGTCTCGGCGTTCCCTCGGCTCGTAGACGCGGCATGGGTCGCACCCACGGATCGACGGACGATGGTACTTGCATTCGACCTCTCGGATCCTGACAGGAGCGATGAATCGCGGTCGCGAAGATGCTCCTGCGCGATGGAGCCGGGCGAGGAGATGACGATTCTTGCGGCGCGATGCGGCGCGCAAGGGCGTACTCTCGGGTGTGAGCCCACGGAGAGGACTTGGGCGGACCGGAAAGCCTTCGCCGCTGCGGTGGCGGGCTCGGCGACCGGCGCAGGGAGGACGGACATGACGACCCATGAACGGCTGAAGGCACTCGAAGAGGAACTCGCTGCGCAGGGGGCCGATGGGATCCGCCTCGAGCTTGTCCGGCGGGCGCGCGTCTTCAAGCGATCTTGGGTGGACATGGCCGAGGCGCTCACCCAGGTCCGCCGCCAGGGGCTCTGGCGGAAGTGGGGCTACGACGACTTCTACGCCTACTGCTCCCTCGAGCTGATGCTCACGAAGGCGAGCGTCGACAAGCTCACCGGGAGCTACGCCGTCGTGCAGGAGCACGCGCCCAAGGTGCTCGAGCGGGACGGGGTGGCCAGCCCAATCCCGACCATCGACGCCGTCGACTACTTCGCGAAGGTGCTGCGCGAGCGGCCCGCCAACGACGAAGCGCCGGGAGACGACGAGGAGTCCTGGGGCGAGCTGCGCAAGGCGGTGTTCGACGACAACAAGTCCGTCGCGGTCTTGCGCAAGACCTTCAACCCGATCTTCTTTCCGAAGCCGGAGGGGCTCGAGGCAGTCGAGAACCTCGAGAAGATCCGTAGCACCGCGCGGCGCCTCGAGGGGCTGTTGCAGCGCGCCGAGGGGCTGGACCCGGCGCGGGTGAGCCGCTTGATCGAGGAGCTCGCGGGGCTGCGGGACGAGCTCGCCGAGGCGATCCCCAAGGCGAAGGCCGCACTCGAGCAGGAGACCGCATCGGAGGCCACCGCGTGAAGATCTTGCTCCGCGGATGTTCCGACTACGAGTCGTCGCTCGCGCGCCTGGCGTGCCGGGGCGTCGCTGATCTCGAGAGGGTGGAGCCGGCGGTCCGAGAGATCCTCGCGGCTGTGCGTGCGGGCGGCGACGAGGCGGTGCGCGCGGCGACCGAGCGCTTCGAGGGGCGCAGGCAGGAGCAGGTCGCCGTCCCGGAGCCCCGCTGGCGCGCGCTGGCGAACCAGGCTCCGTCCCCGGTGCGTGATGCGCTGGCGGAGGCGGCCGAACGTATCCGGCGCTACCACGAGCACCAGCGGGAGCCCGGTTTTCGTTACGAAGAGGATGGGATCGTGCTCGGGCAGCGGGTACGGCCGATCCGCGCGGTAGCCGTGTACGCCCCCGGAGGGAAGGCGCGCTATCCGAGCACCGTGCTCATGACCGCGGTGCCGGCCGCTGTCGCTGGCGTGCCGCGCATCGTCCTGGTCACGCCGCGACCCACCCCCGAAGTCCTCTGTGCGGCGGAGCTGGCTGGCGTGACGGAGGTCGTCGATGCCGGCGGTGCGCAGGCGATCGGCGCGCTCGCCTACGGCACCGAGAGCGTCGCGCGCGTCGACAAGATCGTGGGGCCCGGCAACATCTATGTGGCGTGCGCCAAGCGCCTCGTCTTCGGCGCCGTCGACATCGACTCCATCGCGGGCCCCAGCGAGATCCTCATTGTCGCCGACGACCAAGCGGACCCCGCCGTCGTCGCTGCCGACTTGCTCTCGCAGGCAGAGCACGACGAGGACGCCTACCCTTTGCTCGTGACCGTCGGCGAGCCTTTTGCCGACGCGGTCGTCCGTGAGGTGGAGCGTCAACTCGCCGAGCTCCCCCGGCGCGAGATCGCCGCCGCGAGCCTCGCCGCCAACGGTTGCTGTTTCGTTGCGGGAGATCTCCAGGAGGCGGCGCGCGTCGCCGACGTACTGGCCGCCGAGCACCTCAGCCTCTCGGTGGCCGATCCCGAGGGGCTGCTCGCCCGGATCGGCGCGGCAGGCGCTGCGTTCCTCGGGCAGGCCACCCCCGAGGCTGCCGGGGACTACGCGGCCGGACCGAGCCATGTGCTGCCCACCGGTGGCGCCGCGCGCTTCGCCTCCCCCCTGGGCGTCTACGACTTCGTCGTCCGGACGAGCCTCATTGGCTACACGCCCGCGGCCCTCGCCGCGCAGGCGGACCTCCTTGGGAGGCTCGCTCGCCTGGAAGGGCTCGAGGCCCATGCGCGGGCCGTCGCGATCCGGCGCTCCGCGGGGCAGGACCCCGACGAAGTGTCCTGAGGCTCCCCCATGGCTTCGCTGTCCACCCCGGTCTCGACCGATGGACCGCGGTCGCGAGCGCTCGCTGCGTGGCGGGTCGCGCGAGGAGAATCTTGAAGAGGTTCGAGGCGGCGCGCGGAGGCGTGC
>JALVDI010000319.1 GCA_027009115.1 Polyangiaceae bacterium
CACCTTCTCGATGAGGCCCTGCGCCTCGAGGCTGGCTAGCGCGCTGCGAAGGGTGAGCCGACTGACGCCGAGCTGTTCGGCGAGGTCGCGCTCCGCAGGGAGCGTCGCCCCGGCCGCCAGCTCCCCGCGCAGGATCCTCCGCCGCAGCGTGTCGGCGACCTCGGCGACCGCGTTTTTCTTGTCTGCGTGCATGCTCCTCGGTCCCACTGGTATTACCAAGTGGTAGTACCACTACCCCGGATGCCCCCAAGCCGCAAGTACCCATTCTCATCTTCACGAATTCGCCAATGATTTTCTGCCCCACGGGGAGCTTTGGGGCGGTCGCAGGGCCTCCTGGTACCCTGGGGCTGCGTGGATCTGCGGCTGCAACTGAACTTGATCGCCGCCGTGGTGAGCATGGCCCTGGCAACCAACACGCTGCTGCGGCCGCGCAAGCGTCGCGACCAGTGGCTCTTCGCGCTCTTCGCGGCGAACGTCGGCGCCTGGTACCTGACGAGCGTCCTGGCGGCACTCGTCGCGACAGCCGGGTGGGCGCGGGCTCACTTCGCCTTTGGCGTGCTCTTGCCGGCGGCAGCGGTGCAGTTCTTCCGCGTCTTCGTGGTCGAGGACAGCCGCTGGATGAAGGTGATCCATCGCGGCTCCCTCGGCTTCGCGGCGGTCATCCTGGCCACGACCCCGACGCCCCTCTACCGGCACATCGTCGTACGCGCACTCATCGTCGTGTACGTCTCGGTCTTCCTCTTCGCGGCGCTGGCGATGCTCTACCGCCGCGCGCGCAGCGCCGCCTCCAAGTTCGAAGGCGGCCGCCTCGCCTTCCTCGCCACCGTCGGCGGCCTCGCAGCGTTCTTCACCCTCTTCGAGTACCTCCCCTTCCTCGGTGTCGAGATCCCCCCCGTCGGCACGATCCTCGTGCTCGTCTTTCTCTACATGCTCCACCAGTCGGTGCTGCAGCTCCGCCTCCTCGATCTCTACGAGCTCGCCGGCAGGCTGGCGGTGCTCACGGCCCTCTCGTTCACCCTTGCGGGGATCTTGTGGGTCCTCGCCTGGCTCGGGGGCGGGCAGGCCTATTTTCTTCACGCCGTCGTCGCTGCGCTGGCGGTGCTGGTGCTCTTCGATCCCGTCCGGCGCCGGGTACTCGAACAGATCGGGTCCTTCCTCTTCCGCGAGCGCTTCGACCTCGACCAGGAAGTGCAGGAGCTGCGGCGGGAAGTCGCACACGTCCTCGAAATCGAGGAGTTGGCCGACACGTTGATGGACGGGCTGGAACGCTCGCGACGGGTGACGCACGCGAGCCTCTACCTCGGCGAGGAGGGGCTCTTGCGGTACGAACGGGTGAGCTTCGTCGGCCCCGAGCCGGTCTCGCGCCTCGAGATCGGCCCCGCGGGCCCGCTCCTGGAGCGGCTTCGGGAGGAGGGCTTCGTGGTCCTCGAGAACGTCGAACGGCAGCTCGGGGAGCAGCGGGACGCCGGCGAGGACCGCGAGGCCGAGACGCTCTACGAAGTCGCCCAAACCATGAATGCGATGCACGCCTCGCTCTGCCTGGCGATCCAATCCCAGGACGGCGACCTCTACGGCATCCTCGCCCTGCGGGACCAGCGAGTGCGCGACGCCTTCGCCCCCGAAGAGATCGCTCTGCTCGTGGGGCTGGCGGCCCAGAGCGCCATCGCCCTCGAGAACTCCCGCCACTACCAGCGCCTCAAGGAGCGCGATCGCCTGGCGGCCCTGGGCGAGATGGCGGCAGGCCTCGCCCACGAGATCCGCAACCCCCTGGGGGCCATCAAGGCGAGCGCGCAGTACCTCCGCGAAGGCGACGAGGACGACACCAACGACGAGTTCCTCGACATCATCGTCGAAGAGGTCGACCGCCTCAACCGCGTCGTCGGGAGCTTCCTCGATTACGCCCGCCCATCGAAGGGCAACCCCTCCCCGGCGGACGTCAACGCGGCATTGGAACGCACGCTCGTGTTGCTCCAGAGCGAGGTCGGTGAGGTTCAGGTCACGGTCGATCTCGACCGGGAGCTGCCCGCGGTGCGCATCGACGTCGAGCAGCTGCGCCAGGTGCTCATCAACCTGGTCCAGAATGCCCTGCAAGCCATGGACGGCGACGGCGCGCTCCACCTATCGACCGGCACGCGGCGGACCGAGGGAGCGCCGGTGGTGGAGATCCGGGTGCGGGACACGGGCCCCGGCATCGCCGAGGCGGTTCTCGCCAAGCTCTTCGTTCCCTTCGTGACCACGAAGCAGAAGGGGTCGGGGCTGGGGCTCGCCATCAGCCAGCGCATCGTCGCCGCCGCCGGTGGGCGCATCGTGGTCCGGACGAAGCCCGGCGAGGGGACCACGTTCATCGTTCGGCTCCCGGCCGAGGTGCCCGATCCGGCGCGCTCCCAGACGAGCGCTGCTCAGTCGACGCCGTCACCGGCCACCGCGTCCAAAAGCGCATCCGACGCCAACCCGTCGCCCGCATCGGAAGCGCGCCTCGCGGACGCGGGCGAGACACCAAGCTCGGTGACCACGAGCCGGTAGAAGCGTAAGTCCGGGCGACCGAAGCTGTCCGGTGGCAAGGCGTTGTCCGTGAAGAGCTTGCGGTAAGCCGCCACCGCTGAGCCGGCACCGGCACGGCGGGTCGCCTCGGGCAGGAGATAGCGCCACGCGCCGGGCCGCTCGTAGGCGACCCCGTGCTCCTCGAAGAACACCCGCTCGACGAACGCCGGCGTCGCCACCGCGAGGGTGCCGTCCTCTTCGAGGAGGGTCACCTCGACCTCCAGAAAGGGCAGGCGCTGTTGCAGCGGGCCGCCGAGAGCCCCCTCTCGCTCCGCCCAGCGCTGCCTGGCAACCACCGTGGCGGTCACCAGGGCGCGGGCCACGGAGCTGCCGCGAGCCGAGCGCCACAGGCGGGCGCGTCCCCCGTCCCGCAGCAAGACCATGACCTCCACGTTCCGGATGCGACGAAGCGGCTCGGGGAAGCGAGCGATGGGTGGCGGCACGTGTCCCTCGAGGATGCGTCGCGCAATTCGTGGGAGCGCCTCGGCCGATCGACCAAGGTCCGTGCTCACGGCCCGCTCGTAGAGCGCATGGGAAGGCGAGAGGTACACGCCGCGCAGCCCCTCCA
>JALVDI010000320.1 GCA_027009115.1 Polyangiaceae bacterium
CCCCTTGTGGCTCGCAAGGCTCGGTTCCTTCGGGGGAGCGAGTCCAGCAGGCGGCTCTTGCGGGGGACAGAGCGTGAGATCATGCGCAGACGCCGGTCCGAATGAGGTCCCACAATGCTCTTCATGTCGCTCCAGGTTCGCGGCCGTGTTCTCTTGCGCACCCTCGCCAACGCCGAAGAGCGCTTCGGGAGGGAGGTGGTCGAGCGGGCCCTGCAGCGCTGCTCGCCGGGGGTCCGAGCGGCCCTGCGGAGTGCCGTTGTGGAGGGCGGTTACTACCCCATCGTCTGGCTGACGAACCTGGAGGAGGGGCTGATCGTAGAGAGCGGCGTGCCGGCGGCGATGTACGAGATCGGCCAGGACATGGCTCCGCGGCTCCTCCGTGAGGCGACGCAGGTGGCGCTGCACCTGAAGAGCATGTGGTCCATCATTCACCGCATTCCTCCGTTGTTGGCCGATGCCTTCGACGGAGCACGCCTCGAGATCGAGGTTCGGCCGGGTGGGGACAGCGCGGAGTTTCGGTACACCGAGTGCGCGGGGTTCTCGCGCCACACCTGGGAGCTCATCGAGGGGAGCATCGTGGGCGTTCTCGAGGCGGCCGGCGCTCACGGGGTCGTCGTGGAGCCGATGTTCGGCGGTGGAGATGGCGACGACGCTTATACGTTCGTTGCGCGCTTTCGGGGCCGGCCGAGCTTGCCCCCTCGGCCCCTGTGAGGCGAGCGGGGTGTCGGGTCTCTTCGTCGAGCTCCTTCCGGACTACGTCGCGCTGCGTGAAGCCGACCCGCGCGAGTATCCGTCGGACCTGTCGCCGCTCACGCCCGAGGAGGCGGCGTTGGTGGAGCGCGCCGTGGACAAGCGCCGTCGCGAGTACACGGCGGGTCGGGTCCTGGCTCGCGAGGCGGCCGCGTGCTTGGGCGTCGATGGCCTCGTGTTGGTCAACGACGAGCGTCGCGCCCCGATGTGGCCCGAGGGGCTGGTCGGGAGCATCACACACACCCGTACCTGGTGTGCCGCAGCGGTGGCACGCCGCGCCGACGTGCGGTCCGTAGGCCTGGATGTCGAGCAGGACGCGCCGCTCAGGCCGAAGCTCTGGGACACGGTCTGTACCCGCCGGGACCTGGCGTGGCTCCAGGCACAGCCCGAAGCGGCGCGTGGATGGCTCGCCAAAGCGCTGTTCAGCGCCAAGGAGGCCGCCTACAAAGCGCAGTATCTGCTCACCGCGCAGCTGCTGGGGTTTCACGCCATGAGCGTTCGGATCGATGCGGAGGCTGGGAGCTGGCGCGCGACGTTCGAGCGTCCCAGCGGAGGGGAGTTCGCCGTCGGTGACGTCCTGGAGGGGCGCATGCGGCGCGCCAACGGCCTCATTGCGACCGCCCTCGTGATCCGCTGAGCCGCAAAGGCGCATCGAGGGGCCGGGGAGCGGGTGCAGAGTGCGAAGAACGATGTCGGGAACTACGATGGCGGGCGCATGATCCGAGTCGTCCTGGTCGCCCTCGTTCTCGCCGTGGGGTGCAAGAGTAAGCCGAAGGATCCGCGCCGCGAGCAGTTGGGTCGCTGTGCGGACTTCGACCCTCTGCGGCAGCCCTTCTTCGGCGACACCCATGTCCATACGCGTCTGTCTCTGGACGCGAACCTCCAAGGCAACCGACTCAGTCCGATGGATGCCTACCGCTTCGCCCGTGGGGAGGAGATTGGCATCCAGCCCTACGACGCCGACGGCAACCCTCTGCGGCGGCTGCGTCTCTCACGGCCCCTGGACTTCGTCGCGGTCTCCGATCATGCGGAGTTCCTGGGGCTCGTACAGACGTGTTTGGACTCCAGCGCCGAGGGTTACGACAGCCGCACGTGCACGCAGTACCGCGAGGACCCCGACGCGGCGTTCCTGACGCTCAACTTCGCGCTGACCCTCGCCCAAGGGCGCGCCCGTGCCCCTAGGCCATGTTCCGGCGACAGCTGCGCGGGGGCGGAGCTGGCGGCGTGGGACGAAATACAGGAGGCCGCGGAGGCGGCGTACGATCGTAGCGACGCTTGCACCTTTACGACCTTCGTTGCCTACGAGTGGTCGGGCAACCCGGCAGCGTCGAACCTCCACCGAAACGTCATCTTCCGCAACCACGTCGTGCCGGACGAGCCCTTGGGCTACTTCGACACCCAGCAGGAAGAGGTCCTCTGGAGCCGACTCGAGGAGGAGTGCATCGACGCACCAGGCATCTGTGACGTGCTCAGCATCCCCCACAATTCGAACCTCAGTTCGGGCTTGATGTTCGAGACCGTCGATCAGGACGGGCAACCCTTCGACGCGGAGTACGCGCGCCTCAGGGCGCGCCTGGAGCCACTGGTCGAGGTGTACCAGCACAAGGGAAGCTCGGAGTGTCTTCCCGGGTCGACCGCCGGCGACGAGCTGTGCGACTTCGAGCTGCTGCCTTACCGCAACCTGGCAACGGCCAACCTCGGTGGGGCGCCTCAGGAGCTCATCCCCGCCGACTTCGTGCGCGAGGCGCTCACGACAGGGATGAGGCTCGAGGGGGAGCTGGGGATCAATCCTTTTCAGCTCGGGATGATCGCTAGCACCGACACGCACCTCGGCACCCCAGGCGCCGTCGAAGAGGACCGGTTTCAGGGGCACGGAGGCGCCGGGCTCGCTGTGCGCGACGCCTTGCCCTCCGGGCTGCCGGACCGTGCGTGGTTCAACCCGGGAGGGCTCGCGGTGCTTTGGGCCGAGGAGAACTCCCGCGAGGCGCTCTTCGAGGCGATGCGGCGGCGTGAAGCCTACGGCACGAGCGGTACGCGCATCGTGCTGCGCTTCTTCGGCGGTTGGGACTATCCTGCCAACCTCTGCGCCCGCGCCGACCTCGCGCAGATCGGCTACGACCGGGGCGTCCCCATGGGTGGTGCGCTTCCGCCGCGAGCAGGGGATGGGGCGCCGCGCTTCGTGGTCTCGGCCCTGCGCGACGCCGAGAGTGTCCCTTTGGCTGCTATCCAGATCCTCAAGGGATGGCTCGAAGGCGGCGAGGCGCGCTGGCGGGTCTTCGATGTGGCGGGCGAGCTCGACAACGGGGCGACCGTGGACCCGGCGACCTGCGTGGCGACGCCCGCGGGCAGCGACTCCCTCTGCGTCGTGTGGGAGGACCCGAGCTTCGTCGCGGACCAACCGGCGGTGTACTACGCGCGCGTACTCGAGGATCCGACCTGTCGATGGCAGGCCTATTACTGCAATGCGGCCGGCGTCGACTGCGACGAGCCTTCGACGATCACCGAAGGCTTCGAAGGCTGCTGCGATCAGCCGGTGATGCAGCGTGAGCGGGCCTGGAGCTCACCGATCTGGTTCAGGCCATGACCACGCTCGAGCGATGGCTTGGCCACGCGCGCCTCCGCCCGCTACCGACGATGCTCGGCCTGGGAGCGCTGCTGTTTTTCGCCGGACGCCTCCGGTGGGTGGAGCCGTCCATCGAGCCCATCTCGATCACGGTCGTCGTGGCGTCGGACGCGGGGGACGCCGAGGTCCGGCGGGCGACCGACGAGGCGATGCTCGTTGCGCTCGCCGAACGTGCCGGCTTCGTCGAGCGCGATTCGGCGATTCGCGCCCGGCTCGAGATGAACGTCCGCTTCGTTGAACCGACGCTCCGAGGGGATGCGGCGATCGCGGAGGCGATGCGGCTGAGAATGCACGAGAGCGATCCGGTGGTGCGCGCCCGGCTGTTGTGGCTGGCGCGGGAGACCTTGGCGCGCGTGACTCGCCGGACCCCGACGGACGAAGAGCTCGAGGCGTACCTCCGAGCGCACCCCGATCGCTTCGCGCGGCCTTCGGCGATCAGCTTTGAGCAGGTCTTCGTCAGCCGTCAGCGGCCCGACTTCGAGGAGCGGGTGGGCTTCCTGTCCGCCTCTCCCTTCGCCTACGAGTCGGACCCGTCTCTGCTCCCGGCGGCGATGACGAACGCCTCACCACGCCGTATCGAGGTACGTTTCGGGCGAGCCTTCGCTGAGCAGCTGCTGAACCTCGAAGTCGGCGGCGCGCCGCAGCGGGTGGACTCGACCTATGGCGCTCACTTCGTCCGGGTGCTGGGGCGCTCCAGGGGCCACGTTCCGCCGCTGCGCGATGTGCGCGCCCGGGTGCGGGCCGAGTGGGAGCGGGACGACCGCCCGCGCCGCATCCGTCAAGCGCTGGAACGCATGCGGGCGGCCTACCATGTGGAGATTCGGCGCTCATGACGGGCCGCCGGGGGATCTTGCTCGCGGCGCTCCTGCTCATGCCGGGCTTGGTTCGCGCACACCCCTTGGCGCCGGTTGGTCTCTTCGTTCGAGAACGAGGCGACGCGGTGGAGCTGCGGCTCAAGCGCTCGCGGGTGATGCCGCCGGGTGCCTCCTTCGCAGCGCGTCTGCCGCCGGGATGCCATGTGCTGGAGACCCGGGTGCGGATGGAGCGCACGTATGCCGTGGAGGAGCAGCGTCTCCGTTGCGACCGCTCGCTGGTCGGAGCTCCCCTTGGCGTCGACGGTTTGAGTGAGGCGGGGGTGGACGCTGTCGTTCGAGTGGAGCTGAGGGACGGACGGGTGCTTCGGGCACTCCTGGCCGAGTCCCGCGATTCCTTCGTCGTCCCGCCACGCATGGGCGTTGGCGCGCTGCTGGTCTCCTTCGTTCGCTCGGGGCTCCAGCACCTGCTCGCGGGGCTCGATCACGTACTGCTCGTCGTGGGGCTGGTCCTGCTCCTCGGCGAACCCCGTCGCGTTCTTTGGGCGTTGACGGCCTTCACTTTGGGCCATGGGCTGTCGATGTGTGGCGCCGTCCTTGGCTGGTTGGCGATCCCGGCTTCCGTGGCGGAGGTCGGGATCGCTGCGACCCTTCTGTGGTTGGCGTGGGAGGTCGCGCGGCGACACCTCGACGAGCCCGTGGGGATCCGCCGTCCCTACGCTGCGGCGCTCGCCGTGGGCCTCGTCCACGGCCTCGGCTTCGCCACGGTCTTCTCCGACGTCGGTCTCCGTGGATCGGAGCTGTGGAAGGGTCTCGGCGCCTTCCACCTTGGCATCGAGGTGGGGCAGCTCGCCGTGGTCGCCGCGACGCTGCTCCTCCTCCATCTCGGCCGGCGCCAGCGGGCTCTCCTGGAGCCGGTCGCGGCGTACGGCATCGGCGCGGTCGCGACGCTGTGGCTCCTCGAGCGCCTCCTGGTTCTTTGAAGTGCGTGGGGCGAAGCGTCGCGAACTGCGTCGAGGGAGGGTTCGCCTCCCGCTAGGAGGCGCGCAGCTCGCGTTTGAGGATCTTGCCCGTCGGTCCCTTGGGGAGCGCGTCGCGGATCTCGACGAGGCGCGGATACTTGTACGCGGCCAGGTGCTCCTTGCAGTAGGCGATGATCTCTTCGGGGGTCGCGGTGGCGCCTTCTTTGAGCGCGAGGACCGCTTTGACTTCTTCGCCGTGGCTGTCGTGGGGTACCCCGATGACCGCAGCCTCGGCGACGGCCGGGTGCGCGTACAGGACCTCTTCGATCTCGCGCGGGTAGACGTTGTAGCCCCCTCGGATGATCATGTCCTTCTTGCGGTCGACGATGAAGTAGTAGCCGTCGTCGTCACGGGTCGCGATGTCGCCGGTCTTGAACCAGCCGTCGACGATTTGCCGGAGGTTGACCTCGGGCCGCTTGTAGTAGCCCTTCATGACGTTGTGGCCCTTGATGGCGATCTCGCCGGGCTGGCCGGACTCGGCGAGGATCGTTCCGTCGTCCGCCTCCAGTCGGAACTCGACACCGTCGATGGGGATCCCGATGGAGCCCGGTTTCTTGGGGCGGTCGGCGACATTGAAGCTCGCGACCGGTGAGGTTTCGCTCAGGCCATAGCCTTCGAGAATGTTCACACCGTATTTTTCATCGAAGGCTTTCATGACTTCGACGGGCATGGCTGCTCCGCCGCTCAGGCAATAGCTGAGCGATGAGAGATCGTAGGCGTCGGCGTTGGGGTGGTGCAGCAGCGCGAAGTACATCGTCGGGACACCGGCGAAGAGGTTGACGCGGTGCTTCTGCATCAGCTCGAAGGCCGCCTCGGGTTCGAAACGAGGCATCAACACGAGGGTGCCGCCGCCGCGCAGGGTGGCGTTCTGGATCACGGTTTGACCGAAGCTGTGGAAGAGTGGGAGCACGCACAGGGCCGTTTTCTTCGGTCCTGCCAGGAGCCGGTGGGCCACGTAGTCGGCGTTGTAGAAGAGGTTGAAGTGCGTCAGCTCCGCCCCTTTGGGGCGCCCCGTCGTGCCCGAGGTGTAGAGGATCACGGCGGTGTCGTCGGGCATGGTGTCGGGCAGGTCGAGGACGGGCTCGGCGTCCGCGATGAGCGCGGACATGTTCTGTGCGCCTTCGGGAGCGGTCAGGTCTCCGCGATCGGCCTTGGCTACGATGAGGTGCGCGCAGCTCTCCACCCGCTCGAAGGCCGCCCGGGCCTGCTCGTAGAAGCCCTCCCAGACCACGAGCGCGACCGCGTCGGAGTCCTCGAGGTGGTAGGCGATCTCGTCCGGCGTGAGCAGAACGTTGAGCGGGACGACGGGGGCCGCGGCATAGTGAGCCCCGAAGTAGGCGATGGAAAAATGAGGCACGTTGGGGAGCATCAACGCGACATGTCGCCCGCGGCCGATGCCAAGGCCTCGGAGACCTCCGGCGAAGCGCTGGGCCAAACCGTGGAGCTCGGTGTAGCTCATCGCGACGTCCCCGATCCGGATGGCCGCCTCGCTGGGTTGTCGGGCGGTGGTCTCACGCAAGATGGTGGCAAGGTTCAAGGTCATGACGATCTCCTTCGAAACGAGCGAAGAACCCGGGCCGCTCAGTGGCCGCGGCCACAGTCGCGCGAGTAGACCAGCGCGCGCCGGATCCTGGCCACCGAATTCGGTGCGCCCACTTGCCGCCGGCGCATCGAGGCGCCCAACGCTAGCGAGGCCGGCATGCTCCATCGGTTCGGGGTCTACGTCTGCGCGCTGGCCGGGAGAGGGCTCGGGCCGCTCCAGTGTCGATGCGGAGGGTTCGCGGTCGCGAGGGTGCGCTTGCAGGATGCAGCGGTCTTGATCCGCGATGTGCCGCACCCGGGCGCGTTTTCGGGCGCGAGGCCCACGGAGAGCGACGGGTGGGCTGCTAGGATCCGCGGGCTGTGCTTCGCCGTCTCTCGACCGATCCCGTCCGGCTGGGTGTTCTGTTGGTCTCGGGTCTGGGGGGGCTGGCGGTCGCCGCCGTCGCGGTTTTCGGCTGGTTGGGGCTCGAAGAGGGGGTTTCGCCCTACGTGTTTGGGGTGTCTGTGGCGATCATGGGCGCCGCCGCGCTCGTCCTCGGTGCGCTCACGATGTGGATCACGGGGCGTGACATCACCGACGACCTCCGCTTCGTGGACGCGAGCATCGAGGCCATGGTTCGCGACGATGCTCCGGGCGCTTCGATTCCGCTGCGCAGCCTCGACGAGCTCGGCGCTCTCGTCCGGAGCTTCGAGGGTTTGCGGCGAGACTTTGGCGCGGTCCTCGACCGAGAGCGCGAGCTGCGGCGGGAATTGGAGCGCGCGGACGCGGTCAAGGCGGAGTTTCTCAAGGCGGTCAGTCACGAGCTGCGCACGCCGCTCAACGCGATCCTCGGGTTCGCCGACGTGCTCCTCGAAGGAATCGATGGCCCGCTCACGGACGCTCAGCGCGAGGACCTCGAGATCGTCCGTAGTGCGGGGCAACACTTGCTCGAGCTCTTCAACGACGTCTTCGATCTCTCGGCCGCGGTCACCGGACAGCTCGTGCTTCAGCCCGTTCGGCTCAAGGTCGGCCCCGTGCTCGAGGAGGTTGCCCGGGAGCTACGCGGACTCCGCGGCGACAAGCCGGTTCGTATCGTGCTCGACGTCGAGCCGGGTATTCCGGATGTTCGCGCGGACCCCAAACGCCTCCGCCAGATCGTCACGAACCTCGCGAGCAACGCCCTGAAGTTCACCGAACGAGGGGAGGTGCGGCTCCGCGCCCGGGCGGAGGACGACCACTGGCTGAGCTTGCAGGTCCTCGACACGGGCCCCGGCATCCCGGAAGGCGTGCGGGACGAGATCTTCCTCGAGTTCGGCCAGGGGGAGGGCGAAGCGGTCGCACGGCGTCACGGGGGCGCGGGCCTCGGCCTCGCGATCTCCAAGCGGTTGACGGAGCTGCATGGGGGCACCCTCGGGCTGCGCAGTGAGCTCGGTCAGGGGTCGGTCTTCGAGGTGAGGCTCCCGGTCTGGGGCGGAGAGACATGAGCGCCGCGATCCCCCAGGTCGCTGCGATGCGCGTCCGTTTTGCTGCGGCGGCGGGCGCGCTCCTCGCCGCCAGCGTCGGTGTGGTGTACCTCGGCGCGTCGGCCGCGCTTCCCCTCGGTGCGTCGGATCGGGAGGGCGTGCTTCGGCTCTCCGTCGCCGCGGCGTTCGTCGCCGCGCTGACGTTGTTGGGAGCCTCGCTGCTCCTGTTTGGGGGGCTGTCCGATGTTCGACGGTACGCCGAAAGGGGTGCCGACGGGCTCGCCGAGGGGCCTTCCGCCGAAAGAGCCAGCGACGGACCTCCTGCAGCGGCCGTCGAGGCAGCCTTTCACGGGCCCTTTCGCGTCACCTTCGCGGCCGCACTGGCGGTGCTCGGTCTCGTCGTCCTGGACGCACTCACCGGCGGGGCGATCTCCCGCATCGGGGGCCCTCGCCGAGTTGCGGTCGATGTTCTGCTCTTCGGGGTCTTCCAGAGTGGGCTCCTTTACGTGGCGCGGGCTTGGCGCGGGCTGCTTTGGGCTTGGCTGTCGCGGCTCAACCCTGGCGATGGGACGGTCCCGACACGGCCGAGCCTCGCGCGCCGCTATGCGCTTCGAGTGGCGTCCGCGTTCACGCTTCTTGGGGCAAGTGTCTCGTCCGTGCCCCTCGCCTACCTCGGGAGCGCACAGGGGCTCGCGCAGGATGCCTCGCACTTTGATTCGCCGGGTCGCCTGTACGTTGCGGGGGCGGTGGCCAGCGTGCTCCTCATCGGGGCCGTGGCCGTGGTGTTGGGGTGGCGCATCGGTTGCCGCATCGCCAGCGATGTGCGGGAACTGGATGCGTACGTTCGGAGCCTCGCTGGCGTGCGCGAGCGCTGGTCGTCGGGCACGCCGGCTCTCTTGCCCGACGCGCGCGTCGGCACGTCCGTCGCGCGTGGCATCGCCCGTTCGGTGCGCGCACTTTCGGAGAAGTATGCGGCGATGGCACGGCAAGAGCGCCGCTCACGACAAGCGATCGAGGACATGCAGCGGCTGAAGGCGCGCTTCATGGCCTTCATGAGCCATGACCTGCGCAGCCCTCTCAACGCCATCACGGGCTTCGCCGACATCCTCGCCGATGAGGTGGATGGTCCGTTGAGCACGGAGCAACGCAAGTCGGTCCAGGCCATTCGCGAGAGCGGGCAGGTGCTGCTGAGGCTCGTCACCGACATCGTGGACACCGCACGTATCGAGGCAGGGAGGCTCCTGCTTGGCCGCGAGGCGGTCGAACTTTGGGCGCTCGCCGAAGAGGCGGTGGCTCGGGTCCGTGGTCAGGTGGGGGATCCCGGACCACGTTTCGACCTGAGCTTCGAGACGGCGTCGCCGATGGTTCACGTCGACCGTGAGCGGGTGCTCCAGGCGCTCGTCGGGGTGCTCGCCCATGTCGCGCGCATGGCGCCGGAGGGCACGATCTGCGTCGCGGGGTCGATGGCGGTGGCCCCCGGCGGAGGTTTCGTCGCGCGGCTCCAAGTGGAAGCGGAGGACCTACCTCCGGAGGACACCCAGCGCATCTTCGTGGCCTTTCGGGAGATCAAGCGTCCTTCGGGGCGACGGGTCGGCGGCCTGGGGCTCGGGCTCGCGCTCGCACGCACCCTGATCGTCGCGCACGGCGGCGAGCTCCACTACGAGAGCAGCGGACCCGGCGGTGCGAGCTTCACCTTCGAGCTTCCTGTAGGTGATGAGAGCTAGCTACTCGCACAGTCCGGTGGCGGCGTTGCAGGTGCGCCCACTCCCGCAGTCGTCCGCTGTGCAGGCGGGCCGGCAGGCGCCCTCGGTGCCCGCGGGGCTCACGCACACGTAGCCCGGGCGGCAGTCTCCGCTCGCGGCGGTCGAGCACGCGGTCAAGCAAATGCCGATCTCCGGGTCGCCTTTGCCGTCATCGACGCAGATGCCCTGGGGGGGACAGGCTTGCGCTGGGCCCGTGCCGCTCAGCCGGCAACCGACGGCGGCGCAGGTCCCGGCAGGCCAGCCTTCGCTCGCTTCGTCCAGGCAGACGCCTCCGGGGCAGTCCTCGGCGGTCTCGCAGGGCTCGCCTAGACGCGCGACTTCGAAGGGATAGGTGCACAGGCCAGTGCCCCGGTTGCAGCTGAAGTCCGGCGAGCCACCGCTGCCATCGTTCGCACAGGATCCGTCGTTGACGCAGCTCGGCAAGCAGCCCTTGCCGGCGCTCGGGTCCGTGGGGTCCACGTCGCGGCAACGGTAGTCGGGGGAGCGGCAGTCGCTGTCGTCCATGCAGCCGGAGATGCAGTAGTTCGCGCCGTCGTCCGTGGCGAGGCAGACGCCGTCGCCCGGGCAACCGTCGCCCGCGTCGTCCGCGCTCGCGTCGCAGCCGATATAGGCGCAGTAGGAGCCGGGGAATCCCGACGCGAACTCCGACAAACAGGTGCCTCCGGCGCACGCGCCGCGGGTCGTCGAGCATGGTACGCCGTAGCGAGCGGGGTCGAAGGGTTCGTCGCAGGTGCCGAGGGCGGGGTTGCACACCCGTCCCTCGGTGCAGTGGGCGTCGCTCGTGCAGCCCGGCTGGCAAATGCTCCGCTCGGGGAAGTCCTCGTCGGCGCGGCAGGTGTAGCCTTCGCGGCAATCGCCTGGCGAGGTGCAGCCGTCGAAGCACAGGCCGCCTCCGCGTCGGGAAGGGAGGCACTGAGCGTCGCCTTCGCAGCCGGTGTTGCTGTCGACATCGCAGCCAAAGGCGATGCAACTACCCATGGGCCACCCGGCAAAGAATTCGGCGAGGCAGAAGCCGCTCGCGGTGCACTGCTCGTCGTCGGTGCACGGATCGCCGACCGACGCGCTGGGGTCGTAGCAGGCGCCCCCGAAGCCCCCTTCGCGGTCGCAGAGCAGCCCGTCGGTGCAATCGGCGTCTTCGGAGCAGCCGGGTACGCAGACGCTCGGAAAGCGAAAGTCGGCGGTGCAGCCGTAGCCGCCCCGTTCGCAGGG
>JALVDI010000321.1 GCA_027009115.1 Polyangiaceae bacterium
CGGCAACCCGGGCGGACTCCAGCTCTGGGTCGTCGCCGACAACCTCCGCAAGGGAGCAGCCCTCAACGCCATCCAAATCGCAGAAGCCTTGCTTGTCTCGCGCGCTTCCGACTGACGTTTTGTCACCAAGCGCCGCCGCACCGAGCCCACACCGTGCCACAATGGCGAATCCCGCGCCCACTCCCCTGGCTCATCCCCTCCTTCTTCTGTGGTCTGCATCTTGCTCAACCCTCTTCGAGACTCCATGCGTACCTTCCTCGCCCTCAGCTTCCTCTTCGCCGCCCAAGGAGCCGCGGCCCAGACCTTCACCGCGACCGTCTCGGCGCTCCGCGGAGGCGACGCGGGCGAGCGGACGGATACCCAAGACATCGTCAAGGGCTTCAACGCCGCCGACTGCGCCGATCCGAACGCTGAGCTGGTGATCGAGTTCAACCGCACGCCGACGCAGTTCGATCTCTGGCACAACGACGGCAGCTCCATCGACTGCACCCTCACGGACAACCGGCAGAGCAACCCCGCCGACCGCAACTGCGTGCACATCGCGACCAGCGCGACCCCCGACGTGGCGAGCGGAAGCGTCGTGATCCCCCTGGCCGACATCGCCGCCGGGGACGCGGACAGCGGCAAGGGAACCGATGTCTGCAGCCGGAACCGCACGACCTACACCTTCCTCCTCATCAGCTCCAGCGCAGCCATCGAAACGGGCGAGATCACCGAGTACGCGACCTTCAACCTCTCCATCGACGCGGTGGCGCCCCCTCCGCCGACCTTCGAGACGACGAGCCGCACGGGCAATCGCATCACCCTGAGCTGGGACCCGGTGTCGGACGTGGACATGGTCACGCAGCTCCGCTACGTGGTGGCGGTCGACAACGCGGGCTGTGGCCTGACGACGAGCGACGCGGGCGCGAGCGACGCGGGCGCGAGCGACGCGGGCGCGAGCGACGCGGGCGCGAGCGACGCGGGCATGAGCGACGCGGGCACGAGCGACGCGGGCGCGAGCGACGCGGGCACGAGCGACGCGGGCATGTCCGCCATGGCCCTGGTGTCGACGTCGGAGACCGGCCTCGGCGAGTCCTCGATCACCCTCGACCTCGGCGCCCTGGGCGTGCCGAACGGAGGCAGCGCAGGCGTGCGCGTGGCGACCGTCGACCAGGCGGGCAACCAGGGCGAGTTCTCCAGCGAAGTCTGCTTGACTCGCCAGACCGGCGTCGGTCCCTGCGACGTCCTCGAAGGCGGGTGCCCCGACGGGTGCGCGGTCGGCGCCCCCTTCAGCGGTCGGTCGCCGGCATGGCTCGCGCTGGTGGCGCTCGCCCTGGTTCTTGCGCTACGACGAGGCCGCCGATGACCCGCACGATCGCGCTTACCCTCGCGCTGGCGACGCCCGCCCTCGCCGCCGCCCAGACCTCCGACGAGCTCCGCGCTCACACGCGCCGTGAGAGCCCGGAGCACTTCGCCTTCGAGCTCAAGGTCGGCACCTACCGGCCCGACGCCCGCGCCGTCGATGGCACGAACGCCTGGAGCACCTTCTTCGGCGGCGACCGCGGCCCCCTGCTGCAGCTCGAGCTCGATGTCTTCGCCTGGCGCATCCCTTACGTCGGCCTCATCGGCGCCGGCGTGAGCGCGGGATGGGCGCGTTACCAGCGCGGCCTCTGCGCCGACCCGAGCTGCGCGCCTCAAAGCCGCCTCGACGAGAAGGGGCGCGCGAAGCTCTTTCCCGTCGCCGGGCTGGCCGTGTTGCGGGTGGACGCCCTCGCCCGGGAGCTGGGGGTGCCCCTGGTGGTGACCGGCAAGATAGGCCTCGACGCCGTGTTCTACCGCATCACCGGTGGCTCCCTCTCGGGGAGCGGCAGCAGCCTCGGGATGCGTTGGGCGGTGCAGCTCGCCCTGGAGCTCGACTTCATCAACCGGGCGCGCGCCCGGACCCTCGATGACGAGTGGGGCATCAACCACACGACGCTCTTCGTCGAGCTCTTCGGCTCCACGGCGGACAGCTCGATCGATCTCGGCACGGGCCTCGCCTGGACCCTCGGCCTGGGCCTGACGTTCTGAGCGCTCGGCGGTGAGCCGTCCCCCACGGACCGACGAGCAGTCGCCCACTGTCCTGGCCGGCGCCAGGCGGTGCAAGCCCCCCAAGGACCCGGAGCTCACCCACGCGCTTCGGCTCACGCTGGCCTACGACGGCACCCGCTTCAACGGCTGGCAAGCGCAGCCCAAGGGGCGCACCGTGCAACAGGAGGTCGAGGCGGCCATCGAGGCCATGGGCGTGAAGCGAAGCCGCGTGCGGGGTTGCAGCCGTACCGATTCGGGCGTCCACGCCCGGGGCCAGGTCGCGGCCTTCGACTGCAACCGCTCCATCACGCCGCGCGGCTGGCTCCTGGGCCTCAACGGACTGCTGCCCGAGGACATCGCCGTCCGCGCGGTCGAGCCCGTCGCACCCGGCTACGACCCGCGCTTCGACAGCACGCGCAAGCTCTACCGCTACCTGGTCAACGTCGGGCTCGCCCGCGATCCGCTGCTGCGCCACCAAAGCTGGCACATCTCACCGCGCTTCGGCCGCAAGGACATCTCCCCTTTCGAGCGCGAGGCGCGTGTACCGGACTACTTCGACCTCGACGCGATGAACGAGGTCGCCAGAATGCTGGAGGGCACCCACGACTTTCACGCCTTCCGCGCCGTGAGCGACCGGCGCGAGAACACAGTCCGGACCATGCGAGCCGTGCGCATCCTCCCCGAGTACGGCGGGCGCGCAGACCTCTTGGCGATCGAGGTCGAAGGGGACGCGTTCATGAAAAACATGGTGCGCATCCTCGTCGGGACCCTCATCGAGGTTGGGCGCCACAAGATGGACGCGCCCCAGGTGCGGCGGCTCCTGAATGGCGGCCGACGCCCGGACGCGGGACCGACGGCACCGGCCCACGGCCTGACGCTCGTCCGGATCTGGCTCGGGCGCCTCGAAGAGGCCTGACACAGCGTGGCGCGGACCAGATCGGCGCGCGCCTTGCTCGGCTCACCCCCCATGCACATTCGGGACTTCCTTCGAGTACCCGCCCGACGTGCCCAGCGTCACGGTGGGACCGCTCACCCTCGACGCCGTCCCAACCTG
>JALVDI010000322.1 GCA_027009115.1 Polyangiaceae bacterium
CGTCCGAGCTTCGCCGCGGCGATGCCCCCCATGGGCTGAGCCCGGCTGTCCGCCCGCCCCCCAAACCTCTCCGTAGACCTCGCGGCCGCCAGCGCGGCGCCCCGCATCCGTGAGGGTTGACGGGCGCCGCAAGATGGAGGAAGTCCCCGACTCCTCCCAGGTGTTCGAGGCCGACCTCGTGCTACTCGCCCTCGGCTTTCTGGGACCGGAGCCACACAGCACGGCCGGGCTCGCTTTGGACGAGGGCGGCAACGTGCGTGCGGCGTGGGGCCGCTACCAGACCAGCCGCGAGCGCATCTTCGCAGCGGGCGATTGTCGCCGCGGTCAGTCGTTGATAGTGTGGGCCATCGCCGAGGGGCGTGGTGCAGCCCGCGCCGTCGATGCTTTCCTGATGGGGGAGAGCGATCTGCCGAGCCCCGACTGACGCATGCGCGTTCGAGCCAGCTATCCACGCTCCACCTTCGCTCGTCTCATGGCGCTTCCGGACGAACCTCGTGCGCGTGCGCTCGAGCGGCTGGATCCCTCGACGCTCGTGATGCTCGAAAAGGCCAGGCCCCTCGACTGGATCGACGGGCGCGTCCACCTCGACATCGGTGACCGCTACTACGAAGCGGTGGGCCCCGAGGGCTTCGAGCGCTATTGCCGGGAGTTGGTCGTCGAGATGTCGCGCTGGAGCCTCTTCTTGCCGATTCTGGCCGGACGGCTGCGCCGCCCTGCGGCCCTCCTGAAGGCACTCCCGCTCGCGTTCCAGACCCTCTTTCGAAACGCGGGTCGCATCGAGGTCTCGGGGCGCCCGGCCCGAGTGATCGTACGCCACCGCGACCCGCCCCCGGCGATGATCCAGGCCATTTCCTGGGTCGATGGATTCGCCGGCACGCTCTTGGGCATGCTCGACCTCTCACAGACTGAGGGCATCGTTTCGGGCGCGGCGCAAGGAAGCGACTTTCGGTTCGAAGTGCGCTGGTAGGCTCGCGCTCGATCGCAAAGCGTTTACGCGCTCGGGTCCCCTTGCGATACTCGGGCGGTGGGTTTGCCGCTGCGTGAGCTCCCCCCGATCGGTTCGATCGGTCGCTACCATGTGCTGGGTCGGCTAGCGACGGGTGGAATGGCCGAGATCTTCCTCGCCCGGGACGAAGGGCCACGCGCCGCCTGGAGGCCTCTGGTCATCAAGCGGGTGCTCCCTCACGTGGCAGCGGACCGCGAGTACGTCGAGAGCTTCGTTCACGAGGCGACGCTCTCGATGCGACTACGTCACCCGAACATCTGCTCGGTCTATGAGTTCGGTGAAGACGGCGGAACCTACTACCTCGCGATGGAGTACGTCGAAGGGGTGAGTCTACGCCAGCTGGTTCGCGAGGCCTCGCCCTTGCCCTTTCCCATCGCGGCACGGGTGGTGGCCGACGTCGCCGCCGCGCTCGCGTACGCCCACACGGCGACGGACGACCAAGGGCGACCGCTGGGCCTCGTGCACCGGGACGTGACCCCGGAGAACATCCTCATCGGTTTCGATGGGCGCGTAAAGCTGCTCGATTTCGGCATCGCCAAGGCCCACACGCAGACGCAAAAGACTCAGGCGGGAATCCTGAAGGGAAAGACCGCCTACATGTCTCCGGAGCAGTACCGGGGCGAGCCCATCGACGGACGCGCCGACATCTTCTCGCTGGGCGTCTGTCTCTTCGAAGCGCTGACGGGCGCCAACCCGTTCGACCGGGGCACGGAGGCGAACACCGTCGCGGCGATTCTCTTCGACGAGACGACCCCTTGTCCGCGCGAGTGGCGCGACGATGTCCCAGAAGCGTTGGACGCCGCCTGCCGCGCGGCCTTGGCCAAGGACGTGGCGCGGCGCACGCCCGATGGAGACAAGCTTGCGCGCCAGCTCGAGTCGTGGCTGCGCAAACACGGCGACGTCCGCCCCGGCGATCTGGCCGCCTTCCTCGAACGCCGCTTCGGCGACCGGAAAGCCGCCGGCCCCACCCTCGACCGGACGCCCCTCGAAGCGCACGTCACCGATCCTCTGTCGAGCGCAGCGCTCGTGGCGGAGCTCGACGATATGGTGGGTGAGACCGCGCGCGCTCAGCGACGCAAGCAGCGGCTGATCGTGCTCCTCGCGGTGCTCCTCATCCTTGGCGCGACGGGGCTGATCGCCTGGCGGCTCCTGTCCGCGCCGCCGCCGTAACCGACGAACCGCAGCCAGCGCTGAGCGCTCAAAACTCGCAGACGAAACGGTACGTGTCGTCGCAGGGTCGGTCGTCCCAGGTGCCGCCCCAGCTCTTTTTCATCCACAAGCAGTCGCTGTTCTCTCCGTTGGGTCGGTCCCTGTGGAAGTTGCAGCAGAATCCGTGCGTCCGTCGCAATCGTCGTCGACTCCTCATCTTCCACTTCGTCGCAGTCCTTGTCGAGACCGTCGTCGCACCCCTCGGCTCAGGCGTGCAGCAAGCCTCGACGTGGGCCCTGGCGTCAGGCAGCAGAGCGGGCGCCTCGACGGCTCGCGGGCAAGAGCATGCGGCGCGAGGCGCGCTCGGGTGGCATCCTGGGCTTGAGCCGGCTCGTCGACCCGCAGGACGTCCGGCTCCATGCCAGGAGGTCTTATGCGCGCGTTGTTTCCCGTTGCTCTGATGGTCGCCGCCTGCTCTGGAGGCGGGGTCGGCCCCGCCTTCGACGCCGGCCCCCTCCCCGACAAACCTGCGACTCTCCCGACGTTCGCAAGCCTATCCCTTTTTTCGGCGACGAGCCCCTTCAACCAACCCATCCCCGCAGACGCCACCGTCGACCCGGCGAGCGACGTCTACGTCGAGGGCTTCGTGCGCTCCGGCGGCCTCGTGATTCAGCTGCGCCAGTATTCATCGCCCGTGTACATCGCGGACGCGACGACGCCGACCTACGATGTGGAGTTGCCCTGCGGTCGGGCCTGGGAGTTGGGCACAGATGCGCTGCTCGGTGTGCCGATCCCGGACTGGGCCGAACCCTCGAACGACGTCGACGGGGCCAGCCATCCCGTGCGCGCGGGGCGTTGCAGCGACGGCAGCGACCAGGACAACTTCATGGTGATTCTCGACCTGTCGACCCGCTGCGAGTACGACCTGTGGCAAGCGCGGCGCGTGGCC
>JALVDI010000323.1 GCA_027009115.1 Polyangiaceae bacterium
CGAATGCGGCGCCCGGCGTTCCCTGCACGCAGTGGTCCGGCCAGAGCACCTGCGGCAGACCCTCCAGCTCGATCATCTCTCCCGGCTTCTTCGGCGGGTGCTGCGAAGCAAACGAGCCGTGGTCTGGCGGATGCCAGTCCTGGGTCGCGACGACGAGCTCGAAGCGTGGCATCAGCGCATTGGCCACGGGCACGACCTCGTCACCCCCCATCACGGGCAGCGCGCCACCAGGCATGAAGTCGTTCTGGATGTCTACGAGGATGAGTGCGTTCATGGAAGCCCTTTCCGGGTCGTCGTTAGAGCGAGAACTCGAACCCCTGCTTCTCCAGGGCGCGGTACTTGCGCTTGTCGAAGCGATAGAGACGAGCGGGGCGACGAGGAACGCCTTGCTCGCGCTTGCCGGTGTCCACGAGCAGGCCGAGGCGCAGCACCTTCTTGCGGAAGTTGCGCTTGTCCAGAGGGGTCTGGAGGATCGTCTCGTAGAGGTGCTGCAGCTGCGAAAGTGTGAAGCGTCGGGGGAGCAGCTCGAAGCCCACGGGGCGATAGCGAACCTTGCCCTTCAGACGCTCGAGGGCGACCTCCACGATGTGCCCGTGGTCGAAGGCCAGCGGGGGGGCGTCGCCGACGCGGAACCAGCTCGCGTCGCGGGCGTCGGTGGCGGCGCGGACGCGGTGGTCGCGGATGTTGACCAAGGCGTAGTAAGCTACCGTGACCGTGTGCCCGCGGGGATCACGGCGAGGGTCCCCAAAGGTGTAGAGCTGTTCGAGGAAGACGCCTCGCAGCCCCGTCTCTTCTTCCAACTCGCGACGGGCGGCGTCCTCGAGGCCCTCGCCGAGACGAACATAGCCGCCGGGGAGCGCCCAGCAGCCTTCGAAAGGCGGGAGATCCCGCTGCACGAGGAGCACCGCGAGGCCTTCGTCGTCGAGGCCGAAGACCACCGAGTCGACCGTCAGCGCCGGGCTTCGGTGGGCTGTGCTCACGGGCCCTCGTGCAGATCGAGGGCGGCCAGCTCCGCGAGCTCCGCCGAGTAACCACCGGACAGGATCGGGAAGCGACACCAGGTCTTCGGATCGAGGTTCTTGTCGTCCACGTGGAAGCTCGGCGCGTAGCGCTCCCGCTTCCATTGGTTCTGGCTCCAGAGGCGATAGAACTTCGCCACCCACGCCCGAAGCTGCGCCGGCGGCACTTCGGGCCATCGCGCGCGCATCCGCTCGAAGGTCTCGATGGGCATCTTCTTGTCGCGGATGGCGGCACGCTCGATGGCGTCGAGCAGCGGGTAAGGCATCAGATCCCCCTCGTCGGTCTGCCCTTGCTCCGGCGGTCGCAGCTCGGCGGTAGGCTGCTGGCGGTTGACCTTCTCGAGCGCGGGGATGGGCCCGATCCCCGGGGCGCCCGTGGTCTGGAGCCACCGCAGCCAGGCTCGGAGGAAAGCCTTGTCGATGCCCGCGATCGGCGAGAGCCCCCCACAGGTGTCGCCGTCCATGGTGGCGTAGCCCACCGCGGCCTCGGAGCGGTTGGAGGTGGCGCAGAGGATCTGACGGCGCAGGTTCGCGAGCATCCAGACCGAGGGACCGCGCACCCGCGCCTGGATGTTCTGAAGCGCGACGTCGTCTCGTTCCCAGCTCAGCTCGCGCCCGACCGCGTCGCTGATGAGCGCGACGTAGCCCTCGACGAGCGCGTCCACGTCGAGCTCGAAGTGATCGGCGCCGATGGCCTCGGCGACGGCGCGCGCCGCCTCTCGGGTGACGGGGCCGCTGTTCCGAGTGGCCTGGTACGCGGTCGTCAGCAGCGCTCGGGTGATGGCGGCCGGTTCGCTCAGCTCCCGGAGGGCGGGCACGTGCCCTAGCCGCTCGGCGAATCCATCCGGGCCCAGCTCCTTCAGGGCGAGGTCCACCATCAAGCGCACCAAGCAGGCGCAGGCTGCCGAGTCCGCGCCGCCGCTCAGGGAGACGACGAACCCCCAGGCCTTGCTCCGGCGCAGGTAGTCGAACAGGGCCAGAGCGATGGCTCGGGTGAAGGCCTCCTCCTTGCTGTAGTCGTGGAGCGTCACCGGCGCCCAGGGCGGCGGCGCCACGGAGGGATGGTCGAAGGGGAGCTGCACGATCTCCCCTCCCTCGATCGACGGTCGGAAGCTCGCGGAGCGCGCTCGCTGCAGCCGCGTGTAGTCCACGTCGGCGAAGGCGTCGACGACCTGAACCGGCTGGAACGAAAAGCGGGTGGTCTCCGCGATGGGCGTGCCCGCCGAGGCGATGATGCCGCCCCCGTCGTAGATCGCCCGACCGGCCTCGTTGCCCAGAAGGTTGGCGTAGAGATAAGTCACGGAGAAGGCGCGCGAGCCCTCCACGACGATGCTGCGGCGCACCTCCTGCTTGCCAAAGGCGAAGTGGCTCGCCGAGGGGTTCAGCAGGACGTCGACGCCTCGCCGCGCCAGGAGCGCGCCCGGTCGCGAGGCGACCCAGGCGTCCTCGCAGATCTCGAAGCCGAGCAAGAGCCCGCCGATGTCGAAAACGAGGTCGCCGATCGGGTAGCGGCGGTCGCCGCGTTGTAGGGTCGCGCGGGCGCCCTGGGGCCAGGCTTTGAACCACCGCGGCTCGTAGTGAATGCCGTCGCCGGCGAGAAACTGCTTGGCTACGAGCCCGGCAATTTCTCCGTCGACGAGGAGCGCCGCGCAGTTGTAGACGGCGCCGTGCATTTCGACCGGGAGCCCGACGGCGACGATCATGCCGTCGGTCTCTGCCGCGAGCCGCTCGAGGCTCTGCCAGGCGCGCTCGACGAGCGCCATGCTGTGGAACATGTCCTCGCAGCCGTAGCCGGTGATGCACAGCTCGGGAAGACACAGGAGCGTGGCGCCGCGGGCGCGAGCCTGCGCGATGGCGGCGCGGATGTTGCGCTCGTTCTCTTCCCAGGCAAAGGGCGTCTGGTTGAGGATCCCGATGGCGACGTGAACGTGGTGCATGGTGTCCTTGGATGGTGCGACTCAGCCGCCGAGGCCCGCAGGGCCCCGCGGCGCGAGGGCGTCGAGGAGCAACGGCGCGATGGACTCGACACGCAGAAAGCTTCGGTCGGTCAGCTGCACTGCGCGAGGGTGGGTGTCGGTGCAGCC
>JALVDI010000324.1 GCA_027009115.1 Polyangiaceae bacterium
ACGCCCATCGGTTGGCTCGATCGCGGCGCCCGCGCTCACTTCGTCGGTCTCGCTCCAGGCACGTATCGCGTTGGCGCGATGCGCCCGTTCGGCCTGCAGTCCGCAGGGGGGCAAGCGACGGTGGTGCCGGGGCGGCTCGTGTTGCCGCGCTGGGTGCCGCGGGAGGAGTGAGGCCGTCAGCGAGCCTTGGACTGGCGCTCCTCGTAGGCGCGCCGGTACACGTCCGACCCGTACTCGCGTCCCTCCTCATGGCGCCGCTGCGCTTCCCGTGCGAGGGCCTCCATGACCTGGTCGAGGGTTTCGAAGCGCACGGCGAAGGAGTAATAGTCGGATTCGCGAACGGCGCCGAAAAGCTCGACCGCGTGCTTGACGGCTTCCTGGTCCCTCGCCGCGAGCTCGAGGTGGGCGTTCCATCCAGGGGCGTCGGCTTCTGTCAGGACCTCGAGCGCGACCCCGATCGGGTTGAAGTAGACGAAGACGCGTTCGCCTTCGAGTCGCCACTGAGCGTACTGGTCGGACGGCGCGTGCCAGCGGAATGTTCCGAAGCGTCTCCGGGCGACTTCGCCGAAGTAGGCTCCGCACATCGGTGCCACGAGGGTGAGGATCTCCTGTGCCGGGGGTTCCCTGCCGTCCTCGAAGAGCGACCTCGCGTAGTGGTCGAGGAGCGGGAGCGTTTCGTGGCCGTAGTCCAGCTCGATGCCCGTGACGGCTTTGACCGATGCGACGCAGGCGGTCGCCAGATCCTGAACGTGCGTTGGGGTCGCCATGGCGCTTCGTATAGCGCCAAAGGGGCGGTGAGGCTCCCGCGGAGAGTGCCGGACAGTGTGGCTTCGTCGCGCTGTAGTGGACTCCGCGACGCCCGTCGTCGTGCCGGCGCAGCAAACGCTCGATCAAGCGGCCGTTCATCTGTGATACTCCGAGGCACTTGGAGGTTGGGTTGGGTCAGGAGCGGCCGTGGCAGTTCGCCTATGACGGCAGGGAGGGTCAGACCCGCCGTGAGCGGGTTCATGTGCCGCGCCCTGGCGGTGGTCTGGAGACCGCCGAGGTCCATCGTGTCGTCAATGTTGCGACGGATCCGCGCCTGCGCGCCCGCGCCCTCGACGGGACGCTCCATCGCCTCGACTCGGGGCAGCTGCTCGCGTGCAGCTTCGTCTACCACGACCCGGCCCGCTTTCAGTTCGTCCTGGTGGTTCCCCCGACGCTGGCTCACCGGACCCTCGCGGAGCGCGCGGAGCTGTTGCGGCGCCTCGCCGACGACACGGAGCACCGGGTGCCGCCCTATGTCGAGCGCGCCGAGGTCGTCGTCGGCGCCGAGGGGCTTCGAGCTTGGCTGGAGGTGCCCGGGGCCGATGATCTCGTGGTGAGCCAGCAGGACCTCGCCAACCGCGAGACCGCCCTGCGCGATCGCGAGATCGCCCTTCAGGATAGGGAGGCGCGCTTGGCCACGCGTGCGGAAGCCACGACCTCGCGGGAGGACGAGCTTCGCTTGGAACACGAGCGGCTCGCGTCCCTGCGTCGTGAGCTCGACATGAAAGAGCGCGAGCTGGAGGCTCGGCTCGCGTCGCTTCGGGAACGCGAGGGTGAGCTTGCGGCGCTCTGTGCCGAGTCGACCGATGCTTCCGCGGTCGCGCCAGTTGCGCCGGGGGCTTCGGGTGGGGAGCTTGCGGCCGAAGTGCAGCTGCTGGGGGAGCCCTCACTGGTCGATTCGGTCGAGGTGCTCGACGAGTCCCCCGATGAGGTCGAGGCGCGCCTGGTCGCGGAAGCCGATCCGACGGACGTTGAAGCGCTCGACGTGAGCGAGCTCGAGGAGATCGACGCCGACGCCCTGGAGCCGCAGCCGCTCCTCGATCCCGCGGAGGCCGAGGTTGCAGAGGTGGACGATGTCGAGCTGATCGAGGCTTCCGGGATCGAAGGAGTCGAGGCGCTCGCGGAGCTTGCGGAGGAAGACGAAGACGACGAGGGGGAGGCGACGGCGATTCACCCGAGCGAGGCTTCCGGGGTGCTGGGGGAGCACCTTTCCTTGGCGGCGACGCCTCCGGACCACTTCTACACCGATCCTCAGGTCGAGATGGTGGCTGAGGCGACGGAGGGCGAGACCTGGCTCTTCGCACGGCTCGGTCAGGGCCACGAGGACGCCTTCCGTGGCGAGGGGGTCGAGCTGTTGGTCCAGTACCTCCTCGTGGAAGCGTACCCGGTGATCCTGCTGACCCTCGTCGATTGGTCGGGCGCGCGGCCCTATGTGCGCAGGGCGGCGTTCGATCCAAAGGCCGACAAGGACCGGGCCCTGCTGGAGCGCCTCGCCGCCGACCTCCGCGCCACCGTCGCGATCTTCGGGCCCGAAGGGCGATTCGAGCGGACGCTGGACATCGAGGCGCCGGAGCGACGGGCCAACCTGGCCCTTGCGCTCGACCGCGCCAGCCGCGCCGAAGGGCGCGGGGATCCAGCGACGGCGCTCGAGCGGGCGCTGACCGCGCCGCCCCCCGTGACGCTTCGGGGTCATCCCTTCGAGGAGGTGCCGCCGGCGCGCGACGCGCGCGAAGCTCTCGAGCGGGTCACGGCGCTCGCGAAGTGGAGCGCTCCGGCCAAGCTCGACATGGCCTTGTTGGCGCTCTCGATTCCGCGCGAGGAGGTCGACGAGCGCTTCCGGACGATCCTCACCGATGCGTTGGTGCACGGCATTTCCTTGCCGCCGCCGCTGGTGTCCCGCGCCGTCTCGCTGGGCGTGGCGTCCGAACCGGGTGAGCTCGTCTCGCGCCTGGTCGACGCCTTCGCTGCCACCTCGGCGTTGCCCGGCTACGGGGGGCTCGGGCGCGAGGACGCCGCCCGCAATTGGGAGCTTCTCCTCGAGGCAGCTTCGGAGTACGAAGTATCGCTCGCGGCGGAGACCCACGAGCTGGCCTGGACGATCCTCGGGGAGGTGCGGGGCAGCCGTCCGTTGGATGTGGATCCGCAGGCGATCCCCGACCAACCGACGGAGGTTCTGCTGCGGCTGCTCGAGGATCCGAGGGTCCGGCGGGACGCCGCGGCGGAACTGCTCACGCGCGGGGACGCTGAACTGCTGCCCGAGCTCTACCGGGCGGTTCGGAAGATGCCTCGCGAG
>JALVDI010000325.1 GCA_027009115.1 Polyangiaceae bacterium
GGAAGGTCATGCTCGGCTCAGTCGGTCGCCATCGGCGCGCAATGGCCCCGGGGCGCCTCGGCCTCGACGCAGCTCAGGGCATCGGGGCAGCTCGGTCGCCGCGTGTCGCAGGCAAGGCGGCAGCGGGCCGACGCCCCGTCCGCCACGCAGACGGCCCCCGGCTCGCAGTCGCCGCCGTCCTCGCAGAGTTCGCCGGCAGCCACGTCGCCGCCGATGTAACAGACCCGCTGTCCGCTCTCCCCCGCCAAGCACACCGAGCCGTCCTCGCACAGCCGCGCGTCCTCCTCGCAGGGCTCCATGCACTCGGGACCGCGAGCGCGCGTCTCGAAACACACGAGAGGAGCCTCGCAGTCGTAAGTCGTCAGGCATGGCTCCCCGACGGCGCCACGGGTGGTCCCGCCGCATGCGCCAAGGAACGCACACAGGGCACTGATCGGCATGCCGAGGCGACGCATTCGCGAGGGATGTAGCCGACCCCAATGCCCGCAGCAAATCCCAGGCGCCCATGCCGTTTGATCGGGGGCTCCTGCTGGGCCACCCTCTGGCGCCGTGGCGCGGCTGACGCTCAAGGGGATCCGGAAGTGCTTCGGGGAGGCGACGATCCTTCAGGGCGTCGACCTGGACGCTCCCGACGGCTCGCTCGTGGTACTGGTGGGCCCGAGCGGCTGCGGCAAGAGCACGCTGCTGCGCACCGTCGCGGGGCTCGAGGCGCCGGACGCCGGCACCGTCACCATCGGCGACCGCGACGTGACGAAGCTGCCGCCCAAAGACCGCGACATCGCCATGGTGTTCCAGAGCTACGCGCTCTACCCGCACCTCCGGGTCCGCGACAACCTCTCCTTCGGACTGAAGCTCCGGGGCGCCGACCGCGCGCTCATCGAGCGCCGGGTCCGCGAGGTCGCTCAGATGCTCGACCTCGACGCGCTCCTCGACCGGTACCCACGCCAGCTCTCCGGGGGGCAGCGGCAGCGTGTCGCGATGGGGCGCGCCATCGCCCGGCGTCCGAGCCTCTTTCTCTTCGACGAACCTCTGTCGAACCTCGACGCCGCGCTCCGGGCGGAGGTTCGCGTCGAGATCAAAAAGCTGCACGACGCCCTGGGCGCCACCATGCTCTACGTCACTCACGATCAGGTCGAGGCGATGACGCTCGCGGACGTGCTCGTGGTGCTGCGAGCCGGGCACATCGAGCAGCGCGGTGCACCCCTGGAGCTCTACGAGTCGCCGGCGACCCGCTTCGTCGCGGCGTTCATCGGGAGCCCATCGATGAACTTCATCGAGGCCGAGATCGCCGACGGACGGGTGCGCGCGGAGGGCCTGCTGCTGGACGCTCCCTCGAGCGTACGCCCCGGAAGCATCCTCGTTGGGATCCGCCCGCACGACCTCGTCCAGACCGCGGACGGGACGCTCGCACTCCGAGTGGACGTGGTCGAGGCGATGGGCTTCGAAACCTACGCGCACGGTGAGCTCGCCGGCGCGCCCTTCGTCGCGCGCCTCGAGGGCAGCGAGCGCCCACGCCGCGGCGATCGGATCCGGCTCGCGGTCGAGCGCTTTCACCTCTTCGACCCCAACACGGGGCGTGCGCTCGGGCGGAGCAGCGGATGACGACGCTCCGCTTCGGCGTCGCGGTCGCCACCCTCGCCTCGCTCACCGCGAGCCCGGCCGTCGCGCAGCAGCCCGTCGAGCTGTGGCACGCCTACTCGGGCGCAGAGGAGGCGGCCCTCCACGAGGCGGCACGCTCCTTCGAGGAGGCCAGCGGCGGACGCTACCGCGTGCGGCTGCTCGCCGTGGCCTTCGGCGCCTACCTCTCCAAGCTCGAGGCGGCGATCCCCACGGGGCGCGGGCCCGACGTCTTCATCGACGCCCACGAGCGCCTCGCCAACTACCGCCGCGCGGATCTGGTCGAAGCGCTGCCGGCGCTGTCGCTCGTCGACCTGCATGTCGACGAACGCTACCTCGCGCCGCTGCGAGACGAGGGCACCCTCTACGGCGTGCCGCTCTCGCTGAAGTGCGCGGCCCTCTACGTGAACACCTCGCTGCTGCCGCGACCGCCGCCGTCCCTCGAAGCGCTGCTGGCCGCCGACCTCCCGGCGGGGACGTACCCCCTCGTGTTCGAAGCCGAGAACGCCTACTACGTGGCGGCGCTCCTGCATGCCTACGGCGGGCGTCTCCTCGACGACGACGGATCCTACGGCTTCGTCGGTCCCGCCGCCGAGCGCACCGTCGAGACGCTGCGCTCCATGCTCCGCGCCGGCAAGCTGCCCCAGGAAGCAAACGGGGAGTTGGTCGGGCGCCTCTTCGCTTCCGGCCGTGCCGCAGCGGCCATCAGCGGCCCGTGGTTGGCGCCCCAGCTCGAGGACGTGCCGTGGCGGGTCGTGCCCCTGCCCTACGTGGAGGACGCGGGCGCGCCGATGCGCCCCTACGTCACGGTCGAGGCGGCGTTCGTGGCCCGAGGCGCCGGGGAAGGCGCGCGCGAGCTGGCGCTCTTCCTGACCGACGCCCGCGGCGCGCGCATTCGTGCGGTCCGTGGGCGGCAGGTCGTGACCCAAGAGCAGGTCTGGGACGATCCGGAGATCGGCGGTGACGAGCTCTTGCGGACCTTCCGCGCCGCGGCGGAGGCGGGCGTCGTCATGCCGACCCACCCGCACATGCGCCAGGTCTTCGAGCCGGCGCAGCGCGCCCTCCGCAAGGCGCTCCGCACCGGCGAACCCATCGAGGAGGCGCTGCGCGCAGGGGCGCTCACCTTCGCCGACGATACCCGGCCGCAGCCGCCCCCCCGGGACGCGACCCCGCTCATGCTCGGCGTCGGGGTCCTGCTGCTCCTCGTGGTGCTGCACTGGCTGCGTGCGCTGCGGGACCCCGAGACACGCGCGGCCCTGCGACGCTCGCTTCCAGCTTACCGCTACCTGGCCCACGCCTTCGTCGCGGTGTTCTTGCTGGTGGTGCTCCCGCTGGCGGTCGGCGCGCTCACGTCGCTCTTCGCCGGGCACGGCCGCGACCTCTATTACGTTGGGCTCGCGAACTACGTCGACATCCTCACGGCGCGTGGCGGCGAGCTGCTGGGGCACCGTTCGTTTTATCTGACCTTGCTCGTCACCGTGCTGTGGACGGCTCTGAACCTGCTGCTCCACGTCGCGATCGGCGTCGCCCTCGCGCTTCTCTTGAACCGCGAGAAGCTGCGGCTTCGCGGCGTGTATCGAGTGCTCCTCATCGTCCCGTGGGCGGTCCCCAACTACGTCACGGCGCTCGCGTGGAAGGGAATGTTCCATCGGCAGTTTGGCGCGGTAAACGCGATCCTGGAGACCTTCGGCGCCGAACCCGTGAGCTGGTTCAGCCGCTGGTCGACCGCGTTCGCCGCGAACGTGGCGACGAACGTCTGGCTCGGCTTCCCGTTCATGATGGTCGTCACCCTCGGTGCTCTCAGCGCGATCCCCAAGGAGCTCTACGAGGCCGCCGCGGTTGACGGAGCGACGGCCTGGCAGCGCTTCCGGCACGTGACCTGGCCCATGGTCACGCCGGTCTTGGCGCCGGCGGTCGCCATGGGGGCCGTGTGGACCTTCAACATGTTCAACGTCGTGTTCCTGGTCAGCGGAGGCGAGCCGGATGGGACGACGGAGATCCTCGTCTCGGAGGCTTACCGCTGGGCTTTCACCCGCGGCAGCCAATACGGCTACGCCGCTGCCTACGCCGTGCTGATCTTCGGGGTGCTGTGGGCCTCGACCCGTGTCTTCGGCCGCCGCCTCACGGAGGTCTCGGCGTGAGCTTCGCCAGGGAGACCCGCCGCCCGCTCCTCGGCCGCCTCGCCGCGCACGCCGCCCTATCCGTCGCGGTGGTCTTCGCACTCTACCCCGTGCTGTGGGTGGTCTCCCTGGCCTTCAGCCCCGGCGACGCCCCGCACACCTCGGCGATCCCTTGGCCGGCACAGTGGTCCCTCGAGCACGTCGCCGCGGTAGTCGGGCGGACCGACGATCAGGGCCGCTGGCTCTTCCTGCGGCAGCTCGGCAATTCCCTCGTCGTATCCGCCACGACGGCGCTGGTTGCCGTCGCCATCGCGACCCCCGCCGCGTACGCGATCAGCCGTTTCCGGTTCGTCGGCCAGCGCGCGACCATGGGCGCCCTGCTGGCCACTCAGATGTTCCCCGGCGTGGCTGCGGCCATCCCGCTCTACCTCATCCTCGACTTCCTCGGGCTGATCGACACGCGCAGCGGGCTGGTGCTCGTCTACGCCACGAGCGCCGTGCCCTTCGCCATCTTTCAGATGAGGAGCGCCTTCGACGCGATCCCCGTGGACCTGGAAGAAGCCGCCATGGTGGACGGAGCGAGCCGCTTCGGCGCCTTCCGTCGGGTGGTGCTCCCCGCCGCACGGCCGGCGCTGGCGGTCACGAGCCTGTTCGCGTTCATGACCGCGTGGAACGAGTTCATCCTCGCAGCCACATTCCTCAACCGCGAGGAGACCTTCACGCTGCCGGTGGTGCTCCAGCGTTACGTCGGCGAATACGACGCTCAGTGGGGCCACTTCGCTGCCGGCGCGATCCTCGTGAGCCTGCCGGTGATGATCCTCTTCTATTGGCTGCAGCGCCACCTCGTCGGCGGCCTCAACGCCGGCGGCGTGAAGGGCTGACCCTTCCTCAACTCGCCGACGAGCTCTTCTTGGGCCCGTACGCGATCTGTTCCAGGCGCGCGAGGTCCTTGATCTCGATGAGGTCGGGGCTGACGGAGAGCGCGCCCTGCCGCTCGAGGTAGGCCAAGCCGCGGGAGATCTCCTCACGGACGGTCCCAAGCCGCCCCGCGACGGTCTCGGTGGTGAGATCGCGCACCAGGTTCTTGGCGTCCTGCCCCTTGGCCTCGCGCATCGCCACGAGGGTGCACAGAAAGCTCGCCAGGCGGGCCGGAACGGTGCGCAGCGAAAGGTCGCTGACGAGGGCGAGGGTTCGGTCGGAGCGCTTGGCGCGCAGGTCCACGAGCAACCGGAGGACGCCCGGCCGGCGCTCGCCCAGGGACGCGAGGAACTCGTTGGAGATGACCAGAGCACTGGCCGCACGCATGGCGACGGCGCTCGCCGGGTAGGTCCCACCGTCGAAACGCACGCCCTCGACGATGACCTTGCCGGGCCGCGCGAGGTAGACGATCTGCTCGCGCCCGTCGCGGCCGCTCTTCGTCAGCTTGACCTCGCCGGTCCGCACGACCCAGAGCCCCTCGGCCTGCTGGCCCTCGCTGAAGAGGGGCGCACCCTTGGGCGCCTTGCGGACCTCCGCCGCCTCCGCCAGGGCCTTCAGATCGGCCGCGGGAAGCTGGTTGAGCTTGGACACGTCTTTGAGGAGCTCGTCGGCTGTTCGGGGCGCGATCGCCATGGGCGAAGCCTACCACGGTTGAGTTTGCGCACGCATCGGCGATACGGGCCCGGGCACGTTTTTTGGGCGCTCTCGGACTCCGACGCGTCCCCAGAGGCCGGCGCGTCCCGGTGCGAATGCGACGAAGGCTCCACTGTCCAGTTTCGCACGGCACGAGCCGCAGCGCCCCCCACGCAAACAAATCCTCAGCGCCGCGATCCCCGCGGCGGTCGCTTGAGACCGTACTTCTCCATTTTGTAGATGAGCGCACGCCGACTGATCCCCAAACGCCTGGCGGCATGGGTCTGGTTGTGGTTGCTGTCGGCGAGGGCCTTGATGATGGCGTCCCGCTCCACCCCATCGACGTGCTCGCGCAGCCGCCCCTCGTTGGCCACCGTCGCCAGGGGCATCGGCTCGCTCGGAAGGTGCTCGGCCAGAATCTCCCCGTCGCGCGCGAGGCGAGCGGCACGCTCCATCGCGTTGCGCAGCTCGAGCACGTTCCCCGGCCATGGGTAGCTGCGCAGCCGCGCCAGCGCGCCGGGGCTCAGGCGCACGTCCGCGCCCGTCGCCGCCACGAAGCGCTCCGCCAGCGGGAGGATGTCCTCGGGCCGGTTGCGCAGCGAGGGGATCTCCACGACGCGAACGCTCAACCGCTCGTAGAGCTCGGGATCGAACGCCCCCCGTTCGACGAGGCCTCCCAAGGCGCGGTGGGTGGTCGCCACGGTGCGCACATTCGGCTCGCTCCGGAGCCACGCCAGCAGGGCGCGCTGATGTTCCAGCCGAAGGTCGCCCACCTCGTCGAGCAAGAGCGTCCCCCCAATCGCCGCCTCGAGCTCTTCGGCCGAAGGGGGCCGACCCAGCGAAGCGCAATGAAGAGTAACGAAGGGCCGTCCCGCGCCCCCGGCACGCTCGTGGAGGAAGCGCGCGAAGACGGACTTGCCCACGGACTTCTCACCGGTCAGCAGCACGGGCGCATCGTCGGCTGCGGCGTCCTCGAGCAGGCCCACGACCTCGAGGGTCGCCGGGTCGTGCACGGCGAGCTCGACGGAGGCCTTGGGACCCGGCGGCGGGGGCGGGTGGACCCCACCGCCCGCCTCCATGGCAGCGTCGGCTGCGGCCCGGGCGGCCCTCAGCAGCCGCTCGGGCGAGTCGCCATGTCCAGGAGCCACTGCCAGCCCGACCGACACGCCGTCAAGCTTCCCGACCATCCGCTCGACCACGGCCTTGGCCGTCTCGAAGTCCGTGTCCGGCAGGAGCATCTCGAGCTCGTCGACGGCGTAGGTGGCCACGACGTCGCCCGCACGGAGCGTCTCGAGGGCGTCGCTGGCCAGCCGCCCACCTTCGCCCGGGCGGGTCGCCACCAGGACGAGAGCCGTCGGCCGACCCCCTCGGGCCGCTCGGCTCATCTCCTCGTAGAGACGCTCGCGGAACTCGTGGTGGGTGAGGGCCCGGCGGCCGCCGGCACTCAGGGGCATCGCGATGCCGACCACGAGCTGACCGCTGCCAACGGCGATCTCGTCGCCCGGTTTGAGGTCCGTCGCTCCCTCGAAGCGCTTGCCTTGCAGGAAACAGTCGCCGCCCTCGGACCGGAGCTGAAGGCGCTCGCCGTCCCAACGGAGACCCAGCGCACGCGGACCGACGCCCTCGATCCGCACGTGTGCCTCGTCGTCTCCGCCCACGACCTGCTCGGTACCGTCGGCAGGCAGGTCGTGAACCCACGTCCGGCCCGCCGAGCGGGCCACGACGAAGGCCCGCCGCTCCTCCCCTTCGGTGCTCATGGCAGGCGAGTATTGCGCACTGCCGCCGCAGACCCAACCGCCCGCTTCGCAGTCCGTCCAAGGGCACCTGTCCGCGGGTCAGGACTCGATGGTCCCCGAGGTTTCGTCGTCGGGCGGTCCGCGGGAATTCCGGCGCCCGCTCCGACCGTCCTCCATCGCGCTCGGGGAGCGACCAAAGCCGGCGACGGACAAACGACGGCCCGCAGCGGGAGGGGGGGAGTTACCTGCTGCGGGCCGTCGAGAGGCCAGCGCCGAGCCCGCAGGAGGGGGGAGGGAGAGGGCCCGGCTGCCGTCTACCCCATCTTGGTTGCATGTGTCGTGCCACCCTGTTTTCGCCGGATTCTCTCGGTTTCGCCGCGGGGGATCCTTCGGATCTGAAACGTGCCATTGCAGGTCCGCTCATAGCGGAACTTCCCACCAGTGCGGTGGCCCTCTCCTCCGCCCGTGTCAGAAAGCGCTGCATGAACCCCGTACACGGGGCTCGTGCAGCGGATACCCGTGTCACGCGGAGCGGCCCTCGCACAACAACTCGAGCAACAATGGACGAGGTGCAGACGCTCACGGGGAGCCGTGGCTCAGCCGCTCACCCAACGAGAAGAGCGTGCGGTCACCCCACGGAGTACGGAGGCCGCTCCTTCCCACGGAAGCCGCGAAACCTCTCCGAGGGGTGCGCTACTTCACCACGCGGAGATAGGGCGGCAGCTCCCGCTTCGTGCCCGCCGGCGGCTGGGCGGCGGGCTCGTGGACCGGCTCGGGTTCGGCCTCGGCCGCTCCATCCTCTCCAGCGACGACACGCAGCCCACGCGGAGGACGCACCCCCATCTCGCGCTCCACCTCGGCGCGCAGCTCCTCTGGGAGAGAGTCGGGCCACACCATAGCCCGCCCCTGGTCGTCGGCGAGGGCGAACACGGAGCCCCAAGGCACCGTCACGGTAAAAGGCGAACGGTTGAACGAGAGGGTCCCGTAGATCCCCTCCCCGTCGACCCGGAGGTCGGGGATGGGCACGGCCAGATCGAGCCCAATCTGCAAGACGAGGTGTGGCTGCGCGGCGAGGTGCGGCGGCACGAGCACGCCGTCCGCTCTCGGATCGAGGTGAATGAATACGCTGCCCCGCAGCAGCAACCCCCGCGCTACGTCTTCCTTGGCCGGAAGTGACATCCCCTGCCCCACCTTTCAGGCCTAGCGCAGGGCCTCCCCTCACGCCAGCAGGCCGAGAGTGCGAAGGCCGCATTCGCGGCAGCTCGCGCGGTCATGTATCCTCGCGCGGAAGAACCGGGGCCGCCTTGCACTACCGAACGATCGCTCGAAATCGACATCTTCTCGCCCTCCTTTCGGTGCTCACGGCGACCGCCTGCTCCGATGGGCCGGCGCCACCGGACTGCGTCCCCGATGCCGACCGCTGGGAGGCGGAAATCGCGCCGCTCGTCGAGAGCTACTGCGGCACCTGCCACGGAGAGGAGCCGGACTTCGGCGCGCCCTTCAGCCTCCTGGACTACGACGCGATCACCGAGGGGACCGAGGGCCTCCGTCACGTCGACCAGATGGTCCGGCAGCTCGCCGAGGGGACCATGCCGCCGGTCGGGATGCCGCGCCCCCCCGACGAAGTAACCGGCGCCCTGCTGAGCTGGGCGAGCTGCGGAACGCACACGGCCCCGCCAGCCGCCGGGCTCGTGTCGTCCGCCCCTCCGGCCCTCGCCCCGGAGACGCCACCGGAGCTGCCCACCGTCGAGCTGCGCGCCCCCAACTTCGCCGTCTCCGTCGCGGACATCGACCGCTACCAGTGCTTCACCTTCGAGGCCCCCGTCGACGAACCCCGGTTCATTCGACGCTTCGAGATGATTATCGATCAGAGCGAGGTGCTCCATCACCTCGTGTTCCTGCGCGACACGGACCGCACCGCCCCAAGCGACAACTACGAGTGCAAGCGAAGCGGCGGGATGCCCCCGGGCAGCGAGTATCTCTACGCCTGGGCACCGGGCCAGGGAGCGTTCCAGTTCCCAGAAGGCGGCCTACGGATGGAACCGGGCGAGCGCTTCATCATGCAGATCCACTACAACAACGCGCCGGGCCTCGAAGGCCTGACGGACCGCAGCGGGGTCCGCCTCTACCTCGCGCCCCCCGAAGGCCCGGAGTACGGCATGTTCTCCCCTGGGCCGCTGGGCTTCAGTGTCCCGCCGCGGGATACCCGCAGCGTGCTCAGCCAGTGCACCATCGACACGCCGGCTCGGGTCCTCGCCGGCATGCCGCACATGCATGAGATCGGCTCGGAATTCCATCAGGAGGTGCGGCGCGGGGAGGAGGTCATCCCGTTCATCGATCTCACCGGGTGGGTCTTCGAAACGCAGCTCTTCTACTCGACACCGATGGAGCTGCGGCCCGGCGACCGCCTCATCACGGAGTGCGTGTACGAGAACCCGACAGCCGAGACGGTCTTCAGCGGCACCGACACGAGCGACGAGATGTGCTTCAACTTCATGTACGTCTCGCCTCCGCCCCCTACCCGTTTTTGCGACGAAACCTACGGCGGTCGCGTCACCGATGTGAGCTACGCGCCGGGAGCGTGTGCACCGGCCGACGCGCCGGAGGAGTTGAGCCTCGCGGTGGGGCACTTCACCTTGGGTCTCCCGGAGCCGCTCACGGGGGGGACGCTCGTCGACGGGCGCTACGAGGTCGAGGAGCTCGAGCTCTTCGTGGAAGATCCGAGAACTCCCTTCGGCGACCTCGACCTGGAGGACAGCTTGGTGCTCATGCGCGGAAGCCTCTGGGTCGGCGACGGCCGCGCCACCTGGGACGCCGCGGTGCACCTGGGGGTCAAGGTCGCCGGCGTCGCGCTCGACGACGACACCCACCTCTCGCAAGAGGGCCCCTACACGATCGATGGGACCACCCTTACCTTGAGCGCCGAGTGCGGTGGCGAAGGCGCCCTCGCGCTCTCGTCCGTGGAGTACGAGGCGCGAGGAGACAGGCTCATGGTCGAGGCGACTTCGGACTTGATGGGGTTCCCTCTCATCCAACGGCTGACCCTCGTGCGGCGAGAGTGAGGAAGCTTGCGTGGCCTCCTCGGATCCTCCGCAGGCGGCTCCCGTATCGACCGTGACCGCGGTCGTGAGGGTGCCCATGCGCGATGCAACCGGGCGAGGAGATCTTGGAGGTTTTCGAGGCGCGACGCCGGTCCGCGGGAGCGTGCTCTCCGCCATGAGGCGCACGGACGTATTTCAACGGGCTCTCAGGCCTTGACGTTGATGTTGCGCCCGCGGTGAGCCTCGGGAGGCAAGCGGGGAGCCGACTCGGTCGCGGACTCGATCAGCGACAGGGCCGCCTTCCCCACGGCTTCCGACTGATCCTTCACCTTGGAGAGCAGCGCCGCGTCGATCTGGAGGCTCACGGGGAGCGAAGCAATATCCATGACCGTTGCTTCGGACGCGCGCTCGCCGCGCTTTACAGCCCATCTCAACAGCGATCGTCGATCGATCCGTAGACTGGGCGGGACCGGTGGCGCATCCGCGAACCGAAGGGATGCCGAGCATGCTCGAGGGGAGAGGATGGCGGCAGTGCGCAGGCCGCGGAGCAACGACGAGGGGTTTGAGATGTGCTCTGGCTGCCCGCCCGAGGGTGCCCGTGGGTGATGCAGGCGGACGAGGAAATCTTGGCCCACCCTCGTGTCCCTCCATCCTGCTCGGTACGGCCCTCCCCATCCTGCTCGGTAGAGGGAAGGCTGCTGGCGCCAGGGCGCCGGTTGCGGGGCGGCGCGGCGCGGCGGCATGATGGCCCGCGATGCTTCGCTGGGTCCTCGGCGCGTGGCTCTTGTCGTCCGTCGCGGCGGCCCAGCGGCCGGTTCCCGGCCCGCTCCTCGACGATGCCGAACGAGCCCGGTCCAACGAACCCGACGATGCCGAACGAGCCCGGCCCAACGAACCCGACGATGCCGAACGAGCCCGGCCCAACGATGCCGAACGAGCCGAACGCGGACCGCTCGAAGCGGACTCCGCGGAGGACCCTGTCGCCACCGAG
>JALVDI010000326.1 GCA_027009115.1 Polyangiaceae bacterium
CGATCCGAGACGCGCAACTTCGAAATCAGCCGCACGACCCGCCGGTCCGTCGAACCCGTCGGTCGTATCGAGCGACTTCAAGTCGCGGTCGTCGTCGACGGCATCTGGGAGGGCGAAGGAGCCGAGCGCGCCTTCCAGCCCCGCGACGAAGAGGAGCTCTCGCGCCTCGAAGACATCGTCGCGCGGGCCGTGGGCGTCGTGCCGGACCGGGGCGACGAGATCTCCATCACCTGCGTCCCCTTCGCGACACGCGCCGACGACCTCGACGCCGTCGACCCAATCGACGAGCTCATGGGCCCTTACCGCCGCTGGCGCCCCTACTTGCCGTACTTCGCGGCGCTGCCCTTCGCCCTCATCGGGCTGATCCTGCTGATGCGCTGGCGTCGCCGAAAGAAGAAGGAAGCCGCAGCGGCGCAAGAGGCGGAGGTGAGCGCTCGCCTCGAAGGCGGAACCGAGGAGGCGAAGGTCGCCGGAGCGCTGCCGTCCGGCGAGGACAGCGACGAGGCAGACCCGGAGAAGGTCCAGGTCGCCTCGCTCCCCTCGGCCGATCAGCTCCGAGCCGAGATCCGCCGCGAGCCCGAGGACGACGAGATCCCCCTGCTCGCCGCGGAGCTGGCCTCGGAAGACCCGGCACGTGCGGCACGGGTCATCCGTGGATGGCTCCTGGAGAGCACCCAACCGAGCGACGAAAGCGAGAACGATGATGCAGACGACGATGCAAGCGCTGACCACGCGGCCTAGCGCGGAGGTGCTGCACCCCGAGCTCGTGAATCTCGATGGAGCCGCCAAGTCGCTCCTCTTTCTCGTGAGCCTCGACGAAGGAATCGCGACCAAGGTCATGAGCCACCTCGAACCGGAGGAGGTCGCGCGCATCCGCAAGGCGAGCGAGACGCTGGAGGAGGTCGACGTAAGCCTGCTGCTCGCGATCCACCGGCAGTTCATCGCCGCGATCCGTGACGGCGTCCCGACCAGCCTCAAGGGCAGCAGCGCCTACCTGCGCCGGCTGGCCGGCAAAGCCCTTGGCGAGCACCGGGCGGCGTACATCTGGGACGGCGTCGAACGCGAGGTCAGCGACAGCATGGCCACCCTGTCCACCCTCGACATCGACACGGTGTTCCCGATGCTCGAGCGCGAGCACCCGCAGACCTTGGCCGTCATCTTCAGCCTCATCGACGCGGACCGCGCGGCACAGCTCTTGACCCGCTTCAGCGTCGAAGCCCAGACGGAGATCCTCCGCCGGACAGCGCAGCTCAAGAGCATCCCCGAAGCGGTCGTGCGCGACATCGAAGCGCAACTCGCCTCGGAGCTGTCGGCGCTCGGCGAAGTGGAACGCCGCGAGTTGAACGGCGTCGAGGCCGCGACGGATTTGCTGAAGATGATGGACCAAGAGCAGACGGACGCGCTGCTCGAGGAGCTTGCGGATATCGACGAGGAGATCGCCGAGAAGATTCGCAAGGCCCTCTTCACCTTCGAGGACCTCAAGCGCATCGACGGCCGCGGCATGCAGGCGCTGCTCAAGGAGATCCAGAGCGATCAGCTCGTGCTGGCGCTCAAGACCGCGAGCCCCGAGATGCAGGAGAAGGTCTTCTCGAACATCTCGTCCCGGGCCGCGGCAACGCTCCGCGACGATCTCGAGCTCATGGGGCCCGTGAGGGTCAAGGACGTCGAAGAGGCGCAGCAAGCCATCGTCGACGTGGCCCTCCGCCTCGAACGCGAGAATGTGATCACGATCGCGCGGGAGGGCGCCGGTGCCCTGGTCTGAGCGCAGCCGATCGGTGCGCCCGCTCATCTTCCCTTCCTCCGACGAGGAGTCGATGGAAGCCCGGCCGCCGAGCTGGCTCGCCGTGGCGATGGAACGCTCCCGGGCCTCCATGCGGCCGCCGAGCTTCATCCCGGTTCGCACCCGACCCAGAGCCCAGAGCACGGGCTTCCCCAAGCTCGACCCGAGCCGCTTTGCCAACAGCGCCAGCCCCATGGCGGCAAGCTTGCGCGCGCCTGCGCTTCCTCGGGAGGCACGCCCGACCACTCACTCCGGAGGGCAGTCGGGAGCGCCCTCGCGTATCCCAGCGGAGATCGAAGACGCCGAGCTGGTCGAGGAGGACAAGCGCGACAGCTCTCCGGAGATGCCCCCGCCGCCACGGGACGACGCCCCCCCGCACCCGTCCGTCGCACCGGCGGCCCGAGCCCAGCTCGAAGCGGGGCGCGCGGCGCTCCGGGAGGCCATCGCCGCAACCCAGCGGGAGCGGGAGGAGCTCGAAGCAGAGCGCGCCCGCTTCGCGGAAGCCGCGGCCGCCCTGGCCACGGAGCGTGCGCGTCTCGCGCGGGTCTTGGAGGGCGAGCTGATCGACCTCGCAGTGCTCATGGCCGAAGCGATCGTGGGGACCATCGACGACGACGAGCTGCCGGTACGCATCGCCCGAGAAGGCCTTGCGCTGCTCCCGGGCTGCCAGCGCGCGACCCTCCGTGCAGGATCGGGCGCCTACGAGGCCATCGTCGCCGAGTTCGGCGTGTCCTTCGAACGGGACGGAGTTCGGATCCGCGTCGAAGCCGACGACGCGCTCGAAGGACCGGGCTGTCTCCTCGAAGCACCGGAGGTGCGTATCGATGCGCGGGTCCGCGAACGGCTCGCGATGGCGGGGCGCGCCATGCACGAGCTGCGGGCCGGGGGCGAGGAGGAGCAAGAGTGAGCCTGAGCCTCGCCCGCTTCTCCGAGGTCGCGCGCCGCTCCGCCGCGCCGATCGTGGAGGGGCGGCTGACGCAGGCCGTCGGGCTCGTGCTCGTGGCCAAGGGCTGCCGGGCCTCCCTCGGCGATCTCTACGAGCTCCGTTCCTCTCGCGGGCGCAGGGTCGAGGCCGAAGTCGTGGGTCTGCGCGGCGAGAACACGCTGCTGATGCCACTCGGCCCGACCCACGGGCTCGAGGCCGGGGCTCCCGTGCGGCGGGTCGGGCGTGCGGCGCACGCGAAGGTGTGCGACAAGCTCCTGGGCCGGGTCGTCGACGCGCTCGGGCGTCCCCTCGACGGACGCGAACCCGTCGTCTTCGAAGACGAGCGCCCCCTCGACGGAGGGCGCCCACGCAACCCCCTGCGTCGCCGAC
>JALVDI010000327.1 GCA_027009115.1 Polyangiaceae bacterium
ACTTGTCCGAAGGAACGCGCTTCGTCGGGACGGCCCACGGGAAAGACCTCACCGCCCTCGAAGACGATGTCCTCAGGCGCACAACCGAAGAGAGTGCCGGCCACCGTCGCGAGTCGCTCACGGATCGCCGCGCAGGCCGCGCGCACCGCCTGCCCGTTGAGGTCGGACCCGCTCGAAGCCGCCGTGGCGCTCGTGTTGGGCACCTTGTCGGTGCGCGTGGGCATCAAGCGCACCGCGTCGAGATCGACGCCGAGGGCGTCGGCTGCGACCTGGAGCATCTTCGTGTGCAGCCCCTGGCCCATCTCCGTGCCGCCGTGGTTCACCTGCACCGAGCCGTCGGCATAGAGCAGCACCAGCGCGCCGGCCTGGTTGAAGAACGCGGTCGTGAAGGAGATCCCGAACTTGACCGGGGTGATCGCGATCCCGCGCTTGCGGTGGGGGTGCGCTCGGTTGAAGGCCTCGACCTCCTCCCAACGTCGCGGGAACTCGCTCCGGTCGAGCAGACGGCGCCAGATCGCGCCGATGCGATCGGCGCCGGTGATGCGCTGCCCGTAGTGGGCCGTGTCGCCATCGACGTAGAAGTTGCGTTCGCGGACGACGTGCGGCGGCAGGCCGGTGGCTCGCGCGATGCGGTCGAGGACCTCCTCGATGACGACCATTCCCTGCGGTCCACCGAAGCCGCGGAAGGCGGTCTGGGAGACCTTGTGCGTTCGGCAGACCCGCCCGACGACCTCCACGTTGGGCAGCTTGTAGGCGTTGTCGACGTGGAACATCGCCCGGAAGAGCACCGGCTTGCTCAGATCGAGGCTGTAGCCGCCATCGCTGTAGAGTTGAACGCGAAGGGCGTGCAGCCGCCCGTCGTCGTCGAAGCCGGCCTCGTAGCGACCCAGAAAAGGATGGCGTTTGCCGGTGAGGGTGAAGTCGCGTTGGCGGTCGAGGCGGACACGGACGGGGCGCCCGGTCGCGAGGGCGCCAACCGCGGCAATGCAGGCCCAGGTGTTGGCCTGGACCTCCTTGCCGCCGAACGCGCCCCCCATGCGAAGCGACTGGCAGGTGACCTCGTGGGCCGGGCGCCCGAGCACGCGAGCGACGATGATCTGCGTCTCGGTCGGATGCTGGGTGCTCGCATGCACGAAGATCTGGCCGGCCTCGTCGAGGTACGCGATGGCCGCCTGGCTCTCCAAGTAGAAGTGCTCCTGTCCACCGATGCGCACCTCGCCGGTGAGGCGCCGCGGCGATGCATCGAGCGCCGCGTCGAGGCTCGGCACGTCGTCCTCCAGCCGCTCGATGCGCAGCGCTTCGGTGTGGAAGCTCCCGGCGGCGATGGCCTCCTCGATGCTCAGAATCGCCTCGAGGGGCTCGAGCTCGAGCGTGACTTTCGAGGCCGCCGCCCGGGCCTGCACCTCCGTCTCGGCGAGGACCCACGCGACCGCCTGCCCGAAGTGCATTACCTCCTTTGGGAAGAGCGGCTCGTCTTTGCGCGCCGCGCCGACATTGCCCTCCCCGGGGACGTCGGCGTCACCGAGCACGGCCACGACCCCAGGCATCGCCCGCGCTTCGGCGGTGTCGATGGCCTTGACTCGCGCGTGGGCCGCGTGCGCACAGACCGGCCAGGCGTGCAGCAGGTCGGCGAACCTCGGCGTGAGATCGTCGGTGTAGAGCGCGCGACCGGTGACGTGCTCGACTGCGCTCTCGTGAGGGATCGGGCGGCCTACGTTGCGCTTGGGCGGCGTCATCATCGGGCGGCCTCCGGGACGGTCGCCGAAGCGACGAGCTTTTCGAAGAGCCTCGGCACCATCGCCGCGCGGTAGGCCGCGCTGCCACGGTGGTCGCGGATGGGCGAAAACGCTCCTTCGAGCAGCACGCGCGCCTTCGCCCCCAGGGCCTCTCCGAAGACTTCCCCGACGAGCGCGCTCTCGGCTTTTCGTGCCCGGGCGGGCGTCGGAGCCACGCCGCCGTACGCCAGGCGCGCCTTGGTGATCGTCCCGTCCTCGTCGAGCCACAGCCCGAAGCCCGCCGCGACGGTGGAGATGTCGTCCATCACGCGCTTGCTGACTTTGTAAAAGCGCTGGACGGTTGGAAAGGGCTTGGGGATGCGCACGCCCATCACGACTTCTCCATGCTCGAGGACGGTCTGCCGGTATCCCGTGAAAAACTCGCCCAGCGGGACGAGCCGCTCCCCGTCGCGGGAGGCGACTTCGACCTTCGCGTCGAGGCCCAGGAGCGCGGGGGGACCGTCGCCGATCGGCGAGGCGTTCACGAGGTTTCCCCCGAAGGTGGCGCGGTTCCGAATGAGACGGCTGGAGAAGAGCGGCAGCAGAGCGTCGAGCATCGGCAGGCGGCCGCGGAGGACTTCCTCGACCTCGCTCAAAGGCACCGCCGCCCCAACGCGCATGTGGTCCGCCGTCTCCTCGATACCGCGAAGCTCGGGCAAGGCCTCCAGCGAGACGAGCACGTCCCAACGTGCGTCGCGCTGGTTGACCTCGACCATGACATCCGTCCCGCCCGCCAGGAGCTTCGCGCGTGGATGCATGGCGAGCAGATCGAAGAGTCGGGCAAGGGAAGCCGGGCGCTCGAAGAGCACGTCCGCGTGATCGTACGCCAGGGCCGGCAACGAAGGTGCCGGCTCCGCGAGACGAGCGGCCATGGGGTCATCGCTCGCCGGTTCACCGAGCGACGCGAGGGCGTCGCGGATAGGCCGGTAGCCGGTGCAGCGGCAGAGGTTGCCGCCGATGGCCTCCGGGTCGACTTCCCCCGCGCCACGACCGCACCGGTAGTACTCGGCGAAGAGGCTGACGACGAAGCCGGGCGTGCAGTAGCCACACTGCGACCCGCCGTGCTCGACCATGGCGCGCTGCACCGGATGCAAGACGCCGCCGCGTGCGATCCCCTCGACGGTCACGAGCTCGGCGCCATGCACCGCCGGTAGAGCGACGAGGCAGCTGTTGATGGGCACGTAGCGTCTTTGGCCGTCGGGTCCAGGGCGGACGAGGGCGACCGCGCAGGCGCCGCACTCCCCTTCGGCGCAGCCTTCCTTGGTGCCGGTCCAGCCCCGCGCGCGCAGAAAATGGAGCAGCGGCGTGTGGGGA
>JALVDI010000328.1 GCA_027009115.1 Polyangiaceae bacterium
CTGGTTGCTCGACAAGCCCACGGGCGTCGAGTGGCTCGACCTCCTGGTCCAGTCCCTGGGCCTCGAGCTCGCCGCGGTGGTGCTGCCCCTCGGGCAACCGGCCGAGCTCGACATCGACCGCGGCGTGGCCCTGAGCGTGGGGGTCGCCCTCGAGATCCCCCTGGTGGTCCCGACACGGCTGCGCGGCGCCAACCGGGGCGTCTTCCTCCGCCTCGCCGCGCGCTGGGTCGACGCGAGGCCGGCCATGCGGACCACGCCGACGGGACGCGACCTCAGCGAATGGAGCCTCAACGCGACCTTCCAGGCGACGTGGGGGCTGCATATCGGCGCCGATGCGGAGCCGCCCCGTTACCGGCCGCGGCGCTGAGATCGCCGATAGTCCGCCCCGTGCCGACCGTGACACGATCACGACGGCTTGCGTTCCGGACGCGACACTCTTGAAGACGCGGCGCACCAAGGAGGCGTCTCGCACGGAGAGCTCTTGGGACGGTCTGCTAACGAGAGAAGGGCATCTGCATGTCCAGGGAGCCCCCCGGCGGCGGAGGCAGGCGCCAGGTCGAGACCTGAGCTTGCAGGCACTGACCGAGGCTCTCGTCGCCGGTCGTGTTCCGGGTGGTGCGCGCGCGACTGACGTGGCCGTTCGCCCCGATCGTCATGCTGACGACCACTGTCCCCGAGACCGTCGGGGCGTTGCGGGTCGCTCGGTCGAAACAGGCCTGCGCACGGCTCGCGTAGTAGCGGCGGATCACGTAACGCACCCGCGAGCTATAGAGGTCGAGCTCGAGGTCGCGCTCGTCGGGCCCCTCCGTCGGCGCCATGGCCGACGACGAGCCGCTGCTCGGCTCCATCGCGCTCGGGCCACTCATCGCGCTCGGGCCACTCATCGCGCTCGGGCCACTCATCGCGCTCGGGCCACTCATCGCGCTCGGGCCCATCGTCGCCGGAGACGTCGTAGTCGAAGCCGTCATGGACGTCGGCGCAACCGCGCTCGTCCCCATCGACGAGCCGTGCCTCCGCCTCATCGGCGCCGACTGGCCCGAGGGTCCGCCCCGCGGCGTGGCCCCCTCGCCCGCCGAAGCCGGCTCGGCGGAGACGCTCGACATCGAAGGGAGGGCCATCGCCCCCGGCGTCCCCTCGGACCCCGAGACGATGTCCACCTCGGGCGGCGCCACCCCTTCGGGCAGCGGGGCACCGATGACGAAGGGGTCGTCGGGCTCCGCGTGGCCGGCCTCGACCACGACCTCCGGCTCGCCGCGGGACAGCCAGGCGCCAAGCCAGCCGAGGGCGACGAGAGCGACGCCGATCAGTACGATGCCGAGCCACACCTTCTTCGTCGACTTCACGCCGATCGAAGCGAGGGACACGCTCATCATGGATGGACCGCCGAAGCCGGTGTCCGGATGGTAGGCGTTGGGACGAGGCATCGCGCCCGGAGGCTGGGCGGTCGGTGCGCCACCCTGGAGGGTGGCCGAGGGAGCCCCCTGCCCTGGACCGCCGTCCGCGAGGGGCCCGGCCGCCTCCCCCGCCGCCGCGATGCGCGTGCCGCACTGGTTGCAGAACTTGGCCTCGTCGCTGTTCTTCGCCCCGCACGACTGACAGTACATGGGCGCAGCTTACACCGCAGGCGGAGCAGAGCGAGCGCTCCGCCCCGGGCCTGATGCGCGCCCCAGCACACAGATCATGGGTCGACGCTCGTCGCGACGGAAGGGCCGCCTTCGAGCTCGTCCGGATCCGAGCGCCGGAAGAGGTTGATGAGGAACATCGCCGGGACCGCGACGAGCACCTCCAGATCGATCTCGACGCCGGCGGTGATCTCCCAGCGGCGCGGATCGTCGAGGTGCATGCGGCCCGAGACAAAGAGGTCGAAGCCCATCTGATAGGGGGCGTGAAAGTTGTAACTGCGGTACCCCCAACCCACGGTGCCCACGAAGATGGCCCCGTCGGGTTCCGGATCACGGCGCACCGCCCACCCCAATGCCGCCGTCAGCGTGAGGGGGTAGCCCCGCGCGACCGGGAGCAAGACCCCCAGGCCAAGGGAGGCCTCCGCGGAGTCGAACTCGGCAGTGCGCAGATCCAAGGCGGGGCCCACCCGGGCATGCTCGTCCCCGGGTGCGCCGAAGAGCAGCTCCATGCGCAGGGTGTTCTCCCAAAGAAAGGTACGCTCGGCGCGGCCCACCGGCGATCCGAACCCCCAGCCGTAGCGGGCCGAGACCTGACCGTCGGCGCGTGCCGTCAAGGGCGCCAGCGCCAACGAGCCGAGCGCGAAGCCCAGGGCGATCCTCAGCGCGCCTTCCACACGTAGCCCGAGTCCAGCCGCACGTCTTCTCGGCGCCCATCCGAATGGCGAAGGGTCAACGTGCTACGCCGCGACGCCGCCATCGAGAGCTTGCCGATCGCGCGGTCGCCGAGCTCGGCGACCGTCTCGCCGTCGATGGCGAGGATGTCCGTCCCCGGCACGATGCCTGCGCGCCCCGCCGGAGACAGGGGGATCACCCCCAAGACGTGGAGCGCATCGGGGCGGACCTCGTACTCGGTGATGCCGGTCCCCCGGTACGCTCGGGGCGGCATCACGACGAACCCGACCTCCGCGGTCCCCTCGAGCATGACGCGGGCGTCGGCGCCGGGCAGAGCGGTCCGTGGGAGCCCGTGGCCGCGCCACACACCGACGGGCTCCGGCAGACCGACTCCGTCGTCGTCCCACAGCTCGATGCGCAGCTCCCGGGTGGAGGGAAGGCGGAGGTTTTCCGTGAGGGCGTCATCCCAGGCCGGCGTGAGCGTGTCGTGGGCAATCGGCGACTCGTACACCTGCCGGTCGCCGCGGTAGAGGCGCACGAAGGGGTCCGGCGGCGTCCCGTCCTCATCCCATGGTCGGTCTCCCCGCTGCCGCGGCGGCACCACAGCCCGCGTGAAGCGCAGCCGCCACAGGTCGGCGGGTGCGTCGATGTCCGAGACATCGGCAACCTCCGACAGCGGCGTCGACCGGCGGGGGTAGGCGCAGGACGCGACACACAGCGCGACGAGCGGCACGAGGGCTCTCATGGCGCCGAGCCTGCCACCAAGGGTTCGCGGACGCCAA
>JALVDI010000329.1 GCA_027009115.1 Polyangiaceae bacterium
AGCCGGGGATCGTCCGGCCGTATGTCGATGTGGAAGTGGTCTCGGTGCCCGGCGTTGTAGTTCGGCGTCAGCACCGACGACAGCAGGCGTGTACGCGCGAGATCGCAGGCGATGCGCCGTAGCGTTTGAGCGCGCCGGCCGCGAGGTGCGGGGCCCCGGCATGTCTGCTGCATCGGTGTCGCTTCGTAGTGTCTTCGCACCGAGAGCCAGCCGTCGTTGGTCCAGAAGCGCGAGAGGTCGAGGGCCAGGCCCATGGTGTGGAAGCTCGTGTAGGGCGTGGTTCGATAGCTCGACATCACCTCGACACCATGGACGCCGCGGGCGGCAAGCACCTCGACGATGGCCGGGAGGCGGATGGCGAGCTCGCAGCTCATCACGAAGGGTTGCTCTTCGTGGGTCATGCGGAACCACACCCCACCGATCGGACCCAAGACCTCGATAGGTGAGGGGACGAGCCCGGAGGGCTCAGGGCGGGGGCGAAAGGGTACGCCGGCCGCAGTGAGAGCGTCGTAACACTCCTGCTGCGGGCGCACGCTCCAGAGCGCTCGCCGATCGACTCGCCAGGTCGCGCCCGGGATGTGCGCGCGGAAGTTCTCGAAGCGCGGCACGCGGGCCCAGATGCGTCGCGCGGCCCTGCCCGCCTGGTCGGTCCGAGGGGCCGAGTATCGTCGTGGTGGCGTCGGCACCGGGGGCGCCGGCGGCACGGGGAGCGTCGGCGTCTCCGGTTCGTTTTCGGTGGAGCTCGCCGTCGCTCCCTGATCGGGGCCGGCGCCCGAAGGCTCGTTCTCCGCTGCTCCTGGGAGACGCCAGGCGTCGTCGAAGAACCCCATCGCCAGTGGTCGGTTGCGGCCGGAGACGCGCCGCTGCGGGCCGCGCACGGTGCGTTCGTCGTAGACGATGTAGTCGCCCAGGAACTCCGGGAGCTTGTTGCCCAGCGCGACCGCCCGCGGGCTCGCCGCTGCCTGCACGAGGACGTAGCGATCCGGCGCCAGGGGGTTGGGGTAGATGAAGCGAACGCCGACGTCGCGGCCCTCGTAGCGGTCGCCTCCCACGACCACGGCGCCGTCGTGGACGCGGATGGGCAGGGCTCCAGCGATGCGGGCCAAGATCGCGTTGTCGGCTTCGTTTCCGTAGAGGACCACGTGTGCGCCGCGCATCAAGGCCTCGTCGCATGCGGTGTCCGGGACGACCTCCTGGTTGAGGTTCCAGGCCCAGAGCGGCCACCCTCTCGCACCGCGCTCCGCCGCCGCCCGCAGCGCATCGGTGTGCTCGGCGTCGCGGGTGCCGTAGACGTGCACCATGCGGTCGTAGTAGGCGTCCATGATCGGGCCGCTGAGCCCGGGCTGCTTGACGCGGCCCCCGTCCTCCGGGAAGCCGAGGCGCCACCCCTCCGCACCACGCACGAGGTGCGCGATGTGGCCGAGGTGGGCTCGCGGGCCACGCCAGATCTCGGCGCCATTGACGGCGATGCGGAGGTTCTCGGGGACGGGGGCGGCGCGGAGGTCGACGCTGAGAGCGCTCGCGCCCTGGGCGGCGATGTCGAGGGTCGTTTCCGTGATCCGCGCGCGGACGTTCGCCAGCGCCGGGTAGTCCGGGATGCGGGTGACGGTCAGCCAGTGCTGCCGGTTGGCGCGGTAGTCGCCGGTTGCGACTCGGACTTCGCTCGGGCGTGGGTTCCGCCGCTCGTTGGCGAGGTCGGCGTAGACGCGCCCGTGGCGGTGTACCCGGTAGAGGATGTCGTGCCCCGCTTCGTACCAGCGCTCGCGTGCTGCGATGCCCTCCCGCCGGAGGTGTTCGCTCAGCTCCCGGACGTAGTCGGGTCGCATGGGCCCGCCGTCTTGGGTGCCGTGGTAGTAGCGGAAATCCGTGTCGACGAAGTTCTGCGCCAGGTGGAGCGCGCTCCAGGGCGCCACCACGCGACGCTCGGCCGGCGTGACGCGACCCAGGTACTGCAGCCAGCTTGGCGCGCCCGCCATCGCCTGCACCACGCTGAAGCGCCAGGCGTGGCGCGCGCCGATGGCATAGGCGCCGACGCCACCGTTGCTGAGTCCTCCGAGCACCACGCGGTCCGGGTCGACGGAGTAGTGGCGCTCGACATCATCAATGACGTCGAGCACGTCGCGCTCCCCCATCCAGCGCCACATCAGCTGACCGAAGCCGGTGGGCGCGACGACGATCCAGTCGGGCGTCCAGCGCGGTACGTAGTCGTCCCAGAGGTGCTGGTCGTAGGTCTCCCAGTCCATGTTGTTGCCGAGGACGACGCCCAGAAAGAGGTTGCCGTTGGAGCTCCCGCCGTGGAGAGCGACGTAGAGCGGGTAGCGTCGCGCGGGGTCGTAGTCGGGCGGCACGTAGATCGCGTAGCCCTGGAGCGTTGGGCTGATCGGCGAGCGGTAACCGCGGTTGACGATTTCGCCCCGCGCGGCAGGATAGGGGTCGCGGCCCGCTTCCACTTCGCCGAGGTATCTCTGCGCGCGCCGCCGCCAGGAGGCCGCCGCCTCGTCGAAGCCGCGCCGCTCCATCCGGTCGGCGCTGTCGAGCAGGTGGCGGATCGAGATCAGCGTCCCGGCGGGGACCGGCGCGCCGGCTGCCTCGAGGCGGTCGAGGCGAGCCCGGAGACCGGGGACGTCCGAAGCGGACTGAGCGTCCGCCGACGTCGCCGTCAGGGTCGTTAGGAGGAGCGCGGTCGAGACCCCGAGCGTGCGGGCATGCGATGCCATCGTCGGCATCTTAACGCATGCCCTGCGGCGCACCTTCCCGCGTGCTCCGAGGGCGAAGGCGTGCAGTGCCGGCGGCTCCTCGACGCTCCGTGGCATTCGGGGTAAGCCGCTGCCCAAAGGGAGGCCACCCATGAGCGATGTTCGGATCGAGAGCGACTCGATGGGCACCATCGAGGTGCCCAAGGACCGTTACTACGGGGCGCAGACGGCGCGGTCCCTCAAGAATTTTCCGATCGGTGGCGAACGGATGCCCATCGAGATCATTCGCGCCTTTGGTTACCTCAAGAAGGCGGCGGCGCTTACGAACCACGCTCTAGGCAACCTCGAGGGCGAGATCAAAGACCTCATCGTG
>JALVDI010000330.1 GCA_027009115.1 Polyangiaceae bacterium
CAGGTCGACCGTGTCGTCGTCCGGTTCTTGGTCGGTCGGGTCAACAGGCACGCGTGGTCCTCGCGATCCTAGCTCAGGGCCAAGGGCACGTCAGATTCTGCGCCAGTGCCGCGGTGTCCCATCCCCCGCAACTCCAAAGCCTCAACGCGCGAGGCGGGCGAGCACCTGCTGAAGGTCCTCCCATACAGGGCGTTTCATCTGTGGACTGCGCAGCAGGAAGGCCGGGTGATAGGTCGGCATCGCGTCGATGCCCCGCCACTGCCCCCAGCGGCCCCGCCAGCCCCGCCCCCCCGGCTCGACCAGGCCGAGGTTCTCCGCCGCGCAGCGTCCGAGCGCGACGATGACCCGCGGCCGCACCAGGTCGAGCTGCGCCTCGAGGAAGCGGGCGCAGACCCCCGCCTCGTCCGGCTTCGGGGTCCGGTTGTTCGGCGGCCGGCACTTCACCACGTTGCAGATGTAGACCTCGTCGGGTTCGCGCCCCATCGCACGGATCATCCGGTCGAGGAGCTGCCCCGCCTTGCCGACGAAGGGGACTCCCTGCTGATCCTCGTGATACCCCGGGCCCTCCCCCACGAAGGCGAGATCGGCGCTGGGGTTGCCCCGCGCGAAGACGCTCTTGGTGCGCCCCTCGTGGAGCCGGCAGGCCGTGCAAGCGGCCGCCTCTTCGGCGAGCTTGGCCAGGCGGAGGGTCACTTCACGTGCCGCACCGGAGCGCTCCGCATCCCCGCGGGGCTCCGTGGCAGGAAGCTCGATCGTCCCCTCGGGGATGCCCATGCCACCCAGCTCGCGCTCCCACTCGAGGAGTGCGCGGGCGCTCGCCAGGAGCGACTCACGCTCGTCCGAAACCATGAACCCGGGCTAACCGAGCCGTCCCCCGGGGGCAAGAGCCACCGCAAAGAAGGTGGCGGGCGGAAAGGTTTGACTTCCCGCCCCGCCCCTCGCTAGCCTGCCTCTGGTTTTCGCGATGGATCCCAGAGGTTTGGCCACGTGACGCGAGCAAGGGTGATCGCCGCCGGCGAGACGAACGTCGGCATGAAGCGAACCCACAACGAGGACAATTTTGCTGTCCTCGACGAGGACGCGCTCTATGTCGTGGCCGACGGTATGGGCGGCCATGCCTCCGGAGAGGTCGCCAGCCAGATGGCCATCGACACGCTCCGAGAGTTCTTCCGGGCGACGAGCGCCGATCCCGAGGCGACCTGGCCCTACAAAATGGACAAGGCCCGAGGCTACGAGGAGAACCGGCTCATCACGAGCATCAAGCTCGCCAACCTCCGCATCTACGAGGCCGCCCAGCGCGACCCCAAGCTGCGGGGGATGGGCACCACCCTCGTGAGCGTCATCGTCGTCGACGACGGCGTGCTCATCGCCCACGTGGGGGACTCACGCTGCTATCGGCTCCGGGACGGCAAGCTCGAGCAGCTCACCGAGGACCATTCTCTGCTCAACGACTACATCAAGATGAAGCGCCTCTCCGAAGAGGAGATCGCCAACTTCCCGCACAAGAATGTGATCGTCCGGGCGCTCGGCATGAAGGAGTCGGTGAAGGTCGACGTGCAGCTCGACAAGCCTCAGCCGGGCGACATCTACGTGCTCTGCAGCGACGGCTTGTGTGGTCCCGCCAGCGACGAGGAGATCCACGAGATCGTCATGGCCGAGCACAAGGACCTCAAAGGCGCCGCCTCGAAGCTGATCGAGCGGGCCAACGCGAACGGCGGACCGGACAACATCACCGTAGTCCTCGCCAAGGTCATCGGCATCGGCTGATCGCCCTCCGCGAAGGCCCTCGGCGCTCGCGGATCCGCAGCCAAGCTCGACGGCATCGGCGGACCGTTCGCCAGGCCTGCTCCGCTCCGCCGTCGTTTCGTCCTCAGCCCACCCGCACGACGTGCTCCCGCGTAACGATCGCGTCCTGCAGGTCGGCGTCCACTCGGGCGCCCGGCCAGACCACGCATCGGCGCACCCGCACCGCCCCGATGCTCGCCCCCGCCCCCACCACGCAGTCCTCGACTTGCGCCCCCGCGTCGATCGACGCCGAGGCGTGCACATCCGGCGCCAGACGCAGGCAGGCTTCGAGGTAGCGCCGGTGCGTGCCGAGGTCGGCCCAAGGCGAGTCGTCGACGAAGCCGGCCACCGTGACCGCCGGGTCGTCAACCCAGCGGCGGTAGGCGTGGCGGACGATGCACCCCTCGGCGGGCAGCTCATCGAAAGCACGCGGTGAGAGCACGTGCACCCCCGTAAACATCGTCGTGCGCAGCGGGCCGGTCGCGGCGGGCGCCCCCAGGAGCCTGCGCACCCGGCCACCGGCGTCGACCTCGACCGCCCCGAAGCGCGCGGCCTGCGGATCGGGGCGGAGCACCATCGTCGCGACCGCGCCGAGTCGGCGATGGAGCGCAAGGGCGCCCGCCAGGTCCGGACGAAAGACGATGTCGGCGTTCATGACCACGACGGGCTCGCCATCGTCGAGAAGACTCCAGGCGTTCCGCAGGCCACCGCCCGTCCCCAGCAGCGTCTCCTCGTGCACGTAGCGCACCCGCATCGAGGTCGGCAGGTGCGGCGCGAGCAAGGGCTGGACTCGCTCGGCGAGGTGGTGGGTGTTCATCGCCACTTCCCGCACGCCCAGCGACGAGAGCGCGTCGAGCGCCACGCACGCCAGCGGGCGCTGTCCGTAGGGAACCACCGGCTTGGGCCGCTCGAGGGTGAGCGGCCGCAGGCGCGTGCCCAGCCCCGCCGCCAAGACCATCGCCCGCATGGCTCGCCACTATGCCCCAGGGCTCTGAACGGCGCCCGTTTCTGGCGCATCCAACCGCGGGCAACCCTTGGAGAACTCAGCCGGCGCAGGGTTGCCGCGACGGCGCAGGGAAGGTAGGTAGCTGGCTCGGTCCGAAGCGCGCTTCGGTCCAGGAGGACGCATGAAGCTCTGCATGGTCGGAACGGGGTACGTGGGGCTCGTCAGCGGCGCGTGCTTCGCCGAGACGGGCCAGAACGTCGTCTGCGCCGACGTCAGCGAAGAGAAGATCGCCAAGCTTCAGGCGGGCGAGATCCCCATCTTCGAACACGGGCTCGACGAAATCGTCCGGCGGAACGTCGCCGAGGGGCGCCTTTCCTTTACGACCGACGTCGCCGGCGCCATCGCCGAGTCCACGGTGGTCTTCGTGGCCGTCGGCACGCCCCCTCGCGCCGACGGGGGCGCCGATCTGAGCGCTGTCGACGCCGTCGCCCAGACCGTCGCGGAGCACGCCCAGCGGGAGATGGTCCTCGTGCTCAAGAGCACGGTCCCCGTGGGCACCAACGCTCGCGTGCGCCGCCTGGTCGCTGACGCAGCCCACCGCATCCACGTCGTCTCCAACCCTGAGTTCCTCAAGGAGGGCGACGCCGTCAGCGACTTCCTGAGGCCTGACCGGGTCGTCGTGGGCTGTGACGCCGACGACCCCTTCGCGCGCGACCTCATGAGCCGTCTCTACCACCCGGTCTGCCTCGACCGGGACCGCATCGTGTGGATGGATCCGGCCAGCGCCGAGCTGACCAAGTACGTCAGCAACACCATGCTCGCGATGCGGATCTCGTTCATGAACGAGATCGCCCTCCTCTGCGAGCGTGTGGGCGCGGACATCCACGCCGTACGCCACGGCGTCGGCGCCGACGCCCGTATCGGCCCCAAGTTCCTGTACGCCGGCCCCGGCTATGGCGGCAGCTGCTTCCCCAAGGACGTGAAGGCCCTGGTGCACACCGGGCGCGAACACGGCATCGAGCTCGAGCTCGCCGCGACCACCGACCGGGTGAATGCCCGCCAGAAGGGCCTTGTCTTCCGCAAGCTGAGAGCCGCCTTCGACGACGATCTGCGTGGCAAGCGCGTGGCTGTGTGGGGAGTGAGCTTCAAACCCCGAACCGACGACATCCGCGAGAGCGCGGCGCTCACCCTCATCGACGCCCTGCTCGCCGACGGTGCGGAGGTGGTCGTCCACGATCCGGAAGCGGGAGAGAACGTGGCTTGCCGTTACGGCGACCGCGTGCAGATCGCTTCCGACGCCTACGAGGCCGCCAAGGGCGCCGACGCGCTGTGCCTGCTCACGGAGTGGCGCCAGTACCAGAACCCGGACTTCGACCAGCTCAAGCAAATCATGCGGCGACCGCTCCTCATGGACGCCCGCAACATCTGGTCAAGCTATGGCCTCCGCCGCCAGGGCTTCACCTACGAGGGGATCGGAGTGCGAGGTAGCTGATGCGGGTCCTCGTCACCGGCGGCGCCGGCTTCGTCGGTTCGCACCTTTGTGAGCGCCTCATCGCCGAGGGCCATCACGTGCTGTGCATCGACGACCTCTCCACAGGGTCCCGCGCCAACGTGGCCCATCTTCTCGACCACGAGCGCTTCACCCTCTTCGTGCACGACGTCACCGAGCCCTACTTCGCGCCAGCGGACCGCATCTACAACCTCGCGTGTCCGGCCAGCCCGATTCACTACCAGGTCGACCCCATCAAGACGGTCTCGACCAATGTGCAGGGGGCCATCCACGGCCTGCGGCTCGCCCAACGAACGGGCGCCCGCTTCCTGCAAGCGTCGACCAGCGAGGTCTACGGCGACCCAGACGTGCATCCTCAAGTCGAAAGCTACCACGGCAACGTCAACCCTATCGGACCGCGTGCCTGTTACGACGAGGGCAAGCGCTGCGCCGAGACGCTCTGCTTCGACTTCCACCGGCAGGCCCAGGTCGACATCCGGGTCGCCCGCATCTTCAACACCTACGGCCCGCGCATGGCCGCCAACGACGGTCGCGTCGTCAGCAACTTCATCGTGCAGGCCCTCCGAGGGGAGCCCCTCACCATCTACGGCGAAGGACAGCAGACCCGCAGCTTCTGCTACGTCGACGACCTCGTGGACGGCCTGGTGCGCCTGATGGAGCACCCCACCGAGGTCGGTCCGATCAACCTCGGAAACCCTGGTGAGTTCACGATTCGCGAGCTCGCCGAGCAGGTCCTCGCGCTCACCGGCGCCGGCAACGCGCTCGTCCACCGCCCCCTCCCCGCCGACGACCCAAAGCAGCGACAGCCGGACATCACCCGCGCCCGCACCACCCTCGGCTTCGAGCCCAAGGTCCCCCTCGCCGAAGGTCTGAAGCGAACCGTCGCCTACTTCCGAGACCGCCTCTGAAGCCCCGACCTATGGCGGCGCGAAAATCGCTTCGAACAGGCGCCTCGCTCGACGCGTCCCCGCGGTAAGGTGCTCGCTCTCCGGCAACGTGAAACGGCAGAGGCAATGTTCGCCCCTGCCGTTCACGCCGCTTTCGCTGCTCAAAGCACGGGTACTGGGGAGTGCCGCTCCGTGGTCGTACCGTCACCGACCTGACCGTACTGATTCTGCCCCCAACAGTACAGAGTCCCGCTGCCCGCACGGGCACAGGTGTGGTAGCCGCCGACGGTGACATTTGACGCGCTGAGGCCTCCAACGACCACAGGTACGTTTCGATCGGTCGTCGTGCCGTCGCCAAGCTGACCGTTCCCGTTGAGCCCCCAGCAGCGAACCTGCCCGCCGGAGCGCACGGCACAGGCATGGAAACGCCCCGCTGCGACCTGCACCACGCTCGTCAGAGACGTGACCTCCTGAGGCGTCGACTGGTTCGTGTTGTTGCCAATTCCGAGCGAGCCATAGGCGTTGTAGCCCCAGCAAGCCACGGTGCCGTCGAAGCGATTCGCGCAGGCAAACGCCTGTCCGACAGCAACGCTCCGCACCCCGGTCAACCCTGTGACGGTCACTGGCGTCGAGCTATCGATCGTCGTGCCGTTTCCGAGCTGACCCACGTGATTGCGACCCCAGCATCGCACGGTGCTGTCCGCAAGAACGGCGCAGGTGTTGACGTTGCCTGCGGCAATCTGAGTCACGGTCCCTCCGACACTGATCGCAACAGGCGTCGTGGCGTGGTTCGTGGTGCCATCCCCAACCTGGCCGTAGGTGTTGTCTCCCCAACACCACACGGACCCTCCAGCACGAGCGCAGCTGTGCCCGCCACCGGTGACGAGCTCGTCGATGCCCGTGAGACCGGTGACCTTGACCGGTGTAATGGTCCCCTGCGGCGGTGGTGCACCGCCGTCTCCAAGTCGCCCCCTATCGCGGGATCCCCAGCACCACACGGTCCCATCGTTCTCGAGCGCGCAGCTGTGGTAGTTTGCACCCGCCACCTGGGCCGGATTCGTCAAGGTCGTCAAGTCCGTGGGGGTGGTCGAGATGCCGCCGCTCATCGAGGTGTCGTACCCCACCTGGCTCAAGTTGTTCCTGCCCCAACACGACACACCCCCGCCGGTAACCGGGTTCATGGCGCAGGTGTGCCAGGAGCCGGCGCCGTCGAGGCTCACACTGCCGGTACCGCAGGTACAGTCGGGATCCTGGCAGTCCACCAGCATGTCCCCGTCGTTGTCGATGTTGTCGTCGCAAATCTCGGCGTCGCAACCAACCGTGGGAATACACTCGGTAGTGCACTCGCTGTTGGACTGGCAGTAGATGCAGATGCCGACTTCCGTCGCGCACCGCTGGCCGGAGCCGCACTGGGCGGTCCCAGTACAGAAGACAGGGGCCTCTGCCAGTTCACAACTCGTGCCGCTGCAGGCGTCGGTTCCACCCTGGCCGTCCGCCGTGCCGCGGGAGAGCACATCGTTGCCGACATCGCCGGTGAGCGAGCCGCCATTGGCGTCCGCCAGGTCGTTGCCGGGCCCACCGTCGATGCTGTCGTTGCCTGGACCACCGTTGAGGCGGTCGTCACCGTCGCCACCGACCAGCGTGTCGTCGCCGTCCTCACCGTAAATGACATCGTTCCCCGGGCCACCGTCCAGCAAGACGTCGTCGCCCGTTCCACCGCGCAGGATGTCGTCGTCCGCTCCGCCACTCAGGCTGTCGATGCCCGCCTCTCCTCGGAGATCGTCGAGCCCTGGCCCACCTTCGAGGGTATCGTCCCCATCGTCCCCAAAAACCCGGTCGTTGCCATCGTCTCCACGGACCGTGTCGTTCCCTCCGTCACCGTGGAGGACATCGTCGCCAGGGCCACCCTCGACGATGTCGTCCCCGAAGGTCCCGTTCACGATGTCTCTTCCGGCCCCCCCGTAGAGTCGGTCGTCACCATCGTGGCCTACGATGTAGTCGTCCCCGTCGTCGCCATAGCAGTCGTCGGCGTGCTGCAGACCATACAGCTTGTCATTGCCGGCCCCCCCCCGGAGCGTGTCCATCCCCCTTGCACCCCGCAGATCGTCGTCGCCCGCTCCCCCGAGGAGGGTGTCGTTGCCGTCCTCACCGTAGATGCGGTCCGCGCCGCCCTGGCCATCGATGGTGTCGTCGCCTCGGCCGCCTCCGATGAAATCGTCGCCATCGCCGCCGTTGATGATGTCGTTGCCCCCGTGCCCAAGGATGCAGTCGCTCCCCGACGTACCGGTGAGCACGTCGTCGCCAGCCGTCCCCTCGATGATGTTGTAGCCCGGAGGACAGTTGGAGGCCGACAAGAGTTCAGCGGAGGCACTCCCAATGCCGGCGTCATCCTCTGCGAATCCGGCGGGTGACTCTGCGCCGCAGCCCAGGAGGACCCAGGCAAACCCCAGAAGAAGAAGTTCCCGGCGCAGAAGCCCCCCTCGCAACAACAAGTCCGTGTTCATCGCTGTCCTGCTCCCAAACCTGTTCGCCTCACGCGAACGAAAGTCGCCTCTTGTTGCCCAGCGTACGCGAGCGCCTTTGCGGCCACAACAGGCCCTCGGCTTCTGTTTCATGTTTCCCCACGCAGCGCCAACGTTCAACCGCTCACACGGCGCCACCCCCACTTCGGTCGACCGCCCCGGGGAGTTTAGCCCGTTTGGAACGGTTTGTCGGACCGAATGGACGGCACACGCCCCCCCTGCGAGGCTGAGGCGCCCCCGGCGGGAAGAAAGCGTTCGATCACCGGCTGCCACCGCTTCAGGCTCGCCGCCAGAGTGAGCTCGGCCGCGCAGTGAGCTCGGGCTGCTCGACCCATCGTGGCCCGGAGACCTTCGTCGGATACGAGCTGGCCACACCGTTCCACCAGTCCCTCGACGTCCGTGGAAGGGACAATGAAGCCGGTCTTCCCGTCCAGGATGCTCGTGCGCGAGCCGGGCACCCGAGTCGAAACGATCGGCAGGCCGCTGAGGCCCGCCTCGATGAACACCCCAGGAAGGCCCTCCCCTTCCGGAACGCTCGTGAACACGAAGACGTCCGAGGCGCGCAGCAGCTCCGGAACATCGTCCCGCCTCCCCAGGAGCTCGACTCCAGCATCCCGGGCCGGCTGGACCAGGGACGCGCGGAGAGGCCCGTCCCCCGCCATGCAAGCACGAAAACGATGACCCTGTGCCCGGAGCCGCCGCACGATCTCGATGAAAAGGCCAGGACGCTTGGTTCGGGACAGATGCCCCACGAAGATGAGCCTGGGTGGCTCATCCGCGGGACGAGCCTCGGCCCGCGGGAAGAAGCGTTCCGGATCCCGACCGTTCGGGATCAAAACGTGCTCGCCTCGCACACCAAATCGCTCGCGCACCTCATCGAGGCATTCGTGGCTGACCCCCGCGATGAGGTCCGCCTGCCGGAGCAGCCAGGCGTGCAGCCGGCGGCGGTGAGGGGCCTGCATTCGCCCATGCGCGACGCCGATCTTGTAGTAGACGACAGGAGCGTCGCTCCTGGCCGCCACCAGGTACTTGAGCGGTTCGCTGCCGTGGGCCACCACCAAGGCGGGCTTGAGGCGTGTGAGTGCTCTGCGCAGACCGAGGGCGGCCCGAGGGGCGAAGCCGAGTCGACGCCCAAGGCGACGTGACACCCCCAGCGCGTGCTCCGCCTCCAGGATATGGTCGATGGGTTCGAAGAGGGTAACGATCTCATGCCGGACAGGGCTCTGAGGACCGCCGAGCGTTTCCCGCATGGCGGCCGCATAGCGTTGTGCGCCGCGCGCCAAATCCATGGGCAGGACGTGAAGAACAAGGGGCTTCATGGTCGCTCCCAGGCGTAACGGATTGTCGCTCCTGACTGAAATGCTCCCGGCTGAAGCGAGTGGGTGCGCAGCACTTCGCCACGGCTCGAGCGAGGGTTGAGGAACGACGGGGAACGCATCCGGCCCACTAGGTTGAAGCAGTGAAGCCCAACGTTCACCACGGAGCGCGGAGCCAAGCCGATCGTTTTTCTGCTGTCAAGGGTGTTCCCTGCGTTCACTTGATGCTGCGCCTCTTGGCCAGCCACTGGCGGACCCAATCGCGTTCCGCTGGAGCGACGACGAAAAGGATCGCGCCGTAGGCGACGACTCCCACGACGACTGCCGCCGCGGCGCCGAGCAGAGGTGAGGCGTCGATGTGGGTGAGCATCAGATGACCCAGCCCCAGAGCTCCCGCGATGCTTGGCGCCGTGACCCCCAGCGGTTTCAGCACGGTCAGGACGGACCGATCCAGCGCCCGAGCAGCGAGCACTGCCCCGTACAGAAGGGACGCAATGGAACTTAGGGACCATCCGACGACGGCTCCCTCCAGTCCCCAGCGAACGCCCACGGCAAGCCCCGCGGCCTGGACCGCGAAACCGAACACCATCCAGCCAGCCACTGCGCGGATCTGGCCGAGTCCGCGGAGTGCTGCGGCCACGATTGCGACCACCAACTGAGCCGTCGCGGGAACCGCGAGCACCTGGAAGATGAAGACCGCCGGGCCCCACTGTTCGCCCAGCACGCCAGGCACCACGACGGGCGCAACCAGAGCAGCCAGCGGCGGGAGCAACCCCGCGACAGCCACGACCGCAAACTGCCAGCGCTGAAAAACCGCTGCAAACTCCGCCCGCTTGTCCTGCAGACGAGAGAACACCGAGAACAGAACCCCCACCACCGGGCGGGCCACGTAGGTCAGCGGCAACAGGACGACCTGCTGAGCGAGAGATAGGTAGCCCACTTCCGTGCTGCCGAGCCATTTTCCCACGACGAGCGTCGGCAGTTGCTTCGTCGCCGTGCTGATCACACCGGCAAAAACTACACCGCCGCCGAACTTGGCCAGCGACCGAAGCGCGGGTACGGAAAAGACGAACCGGGGCCGCCAAGCGGCGGCCTTGGCGACCAGTAGCAGCGAAATCAATGATGTCGCCAAGCGGCCGGCAACTAGGGACCAAACCCCATACCCGAGTAACGCAAGGCTCACCGCAGCTACGCCGCCGGCCAGCTTTCCTAGGGCTCGGCGCAGCGCCACCGTTCGGAAGATCATCTCTCGCATGAGCAGCGACTCGATAAGGGCCACCGGTGCGAGGATCGCTCCTCCAACGGCCAGTGCCACGATCACCCCGACGAGTTGAGGCTCACCGAACAGCGCTGCACACGCTGGCGCCGAAAGGCAGGTCAGAGCTGCGACGAGCGCAGCCTGCAGGAGCATCGCCCAGAACGCGCTTGATTTCGTCGTTTCATCGATCGCTTTCGCCTGCACGAGAGCTTGTGGGATTCCGATGGCCGTCACCAAGTCCTGAAAGACGATGACCACCGTCGCCATCGCGATCAGCCCAAAGTCCTCGGGCAGCAACAGCCTGGCCAACAGAAGACGGCTCGAAAGATGGATGGCCTGCCCCACAACCTGACCGCTGCCGAGCCAAAGCACCCCGGAGAGCGCGCCTTCCCGACGCCGCGGAATCTTCTTCGCTCTCATTTGCTCCGATTCACTCATCGGAGCCACTAGTCAGGTGGGATCTCACGGTCGATCATCCGCAGGGCTCTATTGCAGAAGAGATTCACAAAGGCTGCAACATACCGCCGTAGGACTGCTCCGGAGCAGACCACTCGTCATTCATAAGAGGATCAGTCCCGTGTACATCACGATTCCCCTTTGGGCGCATACAAACGTCATCGGCAACCCGAAGTGCGGGAGCAGTGGTCAGCGCTAGAGTCCACCATGGACCAGAGGTCTTTAGTCCAGCGTGGACGAGCGATATTCCCTGCATTAGCGTACGGCCTGCAAACCGTCTGGGACCCCCTTCTCCTTCGGCCAAAAGAGAAAGTTTCGGTCGCGGCGTCGTGGATCGGGGATGATGGCGTCCATGGGCCGAAC